>VBDE01000286.1:0-3787 GCA_005883665.1 Betaproteobacteria bacterium | reverse complement strand
TGATGGATGGGTTGGTCTGAATCCAGCGACTGTGGCTCGGGCATCAGCCCGGTGCGCCACTCGATCCTTTACGATCCTCTTTGCTATTCGTCCTCCGGGACGGCAAGATTGTGGACTTCAGCGCCCAGCCCTTGCGTAAGAGATGCCGGTAGCGTTAGAGGTCGCGGCGGCCTGACGAATTACGAGCATTCCGGGCTATGCCCGACGCCAGAGGAGGACTTGCCATGGGCGCGCTAGACGAACCGAGACTGCTGTTTCCCAGGCTCAGGCCGTTTTACGATTGGGTCGCGCCGCTCACATGGCCGCTTGTCCGCTTGACTGTCGGCTTGATGATCCTTCCGCACGGCTGGCCCAAGTTGATGGCGGGCGTCACGGCGACAGCTCAATTCGCGTTGATCAAACGGGGCATCGCGCCGGCCGAACCCCTGGCCGTCGTTCTCATCATCCTAGAAACCACCGGCGGGCTGTGCGTCGCCCCGTGATCGTCTACCATCACGTCGGCAAAGGTTTCGGGTGGGGCGGTGGCGGCTACGAGTATCCGCTGATGTGGAGCCTCCTCATGTTCGCCGTGGCGCTGCGCGGCGGCGGCCCCTGGTCGCTGGACCGCAAGATCGGCTGGCAGCTCTAGAGGTAGTAAGACGAGTCGGGGATTTTCCAGAGGAAAGGGGTTCCATGATAACCATCGCCAATACCGCGGTAGCACTGGTCGCGGTCCTGCATTTCGGGTTCCTCGTCCTCGAGATGTTCCTCTGGACCCGGCCCCTGGGCCTTCGCACTTTCGGCATCACGCCCGATTTCGCCAGAGCCTCGAAGGCGCTTGCGGCGAATCAGGGCTTGTACAACGGCTTCGTTGCAACCGGGCTCGGATGGGGTTTCGTTCTCGGTGACGCGGGAACCTCGATCAAGATTTTTTTCCTCGGCTGCGTCGTCGTCGCCGGCGTATTCGGCGGTTTTACCGCGAGCCGCAAGATCCTCTGGGTCCAGGCGCTACCCGGCGCCGCCGCGCTCGCGCTAGTACTGTTGGGGTGAGCGGCGATTATCAGCCGAGGGCGGCGATCTTGGCGAGAAGGTCTTTCGCATCGACAGGCTTGACGATGTAGTCTTTGGCGCCCTGGCGCATGCCCCAGACCCGGTCGGTTTCCAGTTTCTTGCTGGTGCACACGATCACCGGAATGTGCTTGGTGGCTTCGTCGCGCGTGATGGCGCGCGTCGCCTTGAACCCGTCGGTGCCGGGCATAATGATATCCATGAGGATCAGATCCGGCTGCTCACTCTTCGACTTGGCGATGCCTTCGTCGCCGCTTTGCGCGGTCACGCATTGATACCCCTGCTTGCTCAACACTTCCAGCAGGAACTGGCGATCGGTGGCTGAATCATCGACGATCAAGATCTTCTTGATTGGCATGGCAACCCTCTCATGAACTGGACCGACATCAGGACCCGCAGCGCCGACTCGATGCGCCGCGACACCCTGCTAGTATAAGTCCTCACCCGTGACAGTAAAGAGAGCCTTTTTCGACGGAAGGAAAAAATGAAAACACTTCGCAGCGCAATCTGGGTCGCCTTGGGAGCGTTGCTCGCGTTTCACGCGCTGGCACAAGGCGGGCCCACGCCCGCGCAGAAGCAACTGCGCGAGATCTACAAGGAGCTGGTCGAGATCAACACCACCGACTCGGCCGGAAGCTGCACGGCTGCGGCCGAGGCGATGGCTGCCCGGCTGAAAGCGGGCGGGCTGCCGGCGCAGGACGTGCAGGTCCTCGTGCCGCCAGGCGGACCGAAGAAGGGCAACCTGGTCGCCCGCTACCGAGGCACCGGCGCGAAGAAACCCGTCATGTTGCTCGGGCACCTCGACGTGGTGGAGGCGAAGCGCGAGGACTGGCAGCGCGACCCGTTCGGGCTCGTCGAGGAGAACGGCTATTTCTACGCGCGCGGCGCGGCAGACGACAAGGGGATGGTCGCGGCGTTCATCGCCAACCTCATCCGCTACCGGCAGCAGAACTACCGTCCCGAGCGCGACCTCATCCTCGTTGCGACCTGCGACGAGGAGATCGTCCCGTCCAATTTCAGCGGCATCGTGTACCTCCTCAGGAACCACCGCAACCTGATCGACGCCGAGTTTGCGTTGAACGAAGGCGGGAACGGCCTGCTCGACAAGAACGCTAACTATCTGCACATGACCATCCAGGCCGGCGAAAAGGTTTTCCAGACCTATCAACTCGAGGTGACCAATCCCGGCGGACATAGCTCGCTGCCGGTGAAGGACAACGCGATCACCCATCTCGCGGGCGGCCTCGCGCAGCTCGGCGCCCACGACTTCCCGTTCAGGCTCTCCCTCACCACGCGCGCCTATTTCGAGCAGATGTCGCGCATCGAGACCGGGCAGACGGCCGCGGACATGAAGGCGATCCTGCGCGAACCGCCCGACCCCGAGGCGATCGCGCGGCTGTCTGCGACCGCGCTGAACAACTCCACCTTTCGGACCACCTGCGTCGCCACCATGCTGGAAGCGGGGCACGCGACCAACGCCCTGCCCCAGCGCGCGCGCGCCACGGTGAACTGCCGCATCCTGCCCGGAGAACCGGTCGAGGAAGTTGAGAAGACCCTGGCGCGCGTCATGGCGAACGACAAGATCAGGATCACTCCGACGCACGAGGCGACGCTATCGCCCCCTCCGCCGCTCACGCGCGAGATCGTCGGGCCGGTCGAAGCCGTCAGCGCGCAGATGTGGCCCGGCGTGCCCGTGGTGCCCACGCTGCTCGCGGGCGCCACCGACGGGCGCTTCACCATCAACGCCGGCATTCCGACCTACGGGGTGAACGGCATGTTCCGCGATCCGGACGGCGGGGGCGTGCACGGTCTCAACGAGCGCATCCGCGTGCGCTCGCTCTATGAAGGCCACGAGTTCCTTTACAGGCTGGTGAAGCTGTACGCGGGTGGAAACTAAACCGTCGCTCGCCGGCTTCGACGTTCGGTACATGACAAGACGCTTGAAGACTTTCATTCAAGCGCCTGTTCCATTGAGATTCGGCGCGAAAAAAGAACGCTTCGAGTCTTTCAGCCATTTGTCAGGTTCAGGTTCCGGATTGAGTGCAGACTTTGCCCACAGGCGTTACGTGCGGATCCGTCCGTCCCAAACGTCGATCATCTAGCGGTAGCGGAGGAAAGCCAAAAGTTTAAAGGTGCGCGGTCTGACCCAGCGCACGTGGTTCGAAACACGCCCATCGTATAGAGCGGGTTTCCTTTTAGGCGCGCAACTTTTCCGAGCGCCTGCCGCGTAGAGGGGCGGTCGAGCAGTCTTCCCCGCAGGTAACAAGCAAGCGCGAGGCGCGTCAAGCCGATGCTGGGTCGGCGCGCACTTGCGAAAGAGCGTTTTGAATCCACTTATAGGAGGCAGCACATGTCTGCAAGATTCTCTCACCGCACTTCACTCGCCGCGATCGTCGCGGTCCCGATGCTGGTCGGGGCCGGGGCGCTCGCGACATCCGGCGCGGCGTTCGCCGCTTGCACCGGCCCGGGGGCACCCACCAACACCGAGACCAAATGCATGACCGCGGTAATAATCCCGGGTAAACCCCTGCAATCGTACGACATCAGCTGGGTCAATCCGTACCGCGCCGAGTATTACCTGGCCGATCGCTCGAACGCGGGCATCGACATCATCGACACGCGAACCCGTACCTTCAAGCGGCGTCTCGGTGGCCCGGGCGTTTTCACAGGCGTCGTGCTCCAAACCAATCCCACCACTGGGGTCGTGTCAATAAACAACGATAAGTCCGGCCCCGATGGC
>VBDE01000285.1 GCA_005883665.1 Betaproteobacteria bacterium | reverse complement strand
TCGGACTGGATTTTCTGCGTGTCGGAAACGATGAAAGTGCCGCCCGCGGCGACGATCTCGCCCGCGTCGCCCACCTGGCCGCCCGATTCGGCGTAAAACGGCGTCTTGTCCAGCACGACGATGGCGCCTTCGCCCGCCGCGATGGCCGGCACCGAAGTCCCCTCCCGGTAGAGGGCCGCCACTTTGGCGTCTTCGAGTGCAAGCGTGTCGTAGCCGCGAAACTCCGTCGCGCGGCCGGAATACTCGACGCCCGCGTCCATCTTGAACTTGCCCGCGGCGCGGGCGCGCTCGCGCTGGCGTTGCATCGCCGCCTCGAATCCCGCGTGGTCGATCATGATGCCGCGCTCGCGCGCAATGTCCGCAGTCAGATCGACCGGGAAACCGAAGGTGTCGTAAAGCTGGAACACGGTTTCGCCGTCGAGCATGCGGTCTTCGCGATGCAGCGCGCCCTCCAGCACTTTCATGCCGTTCTCCAGCGTCTCGGCGAAGCGCTCCTCCTCCGCCTTGAGCACTTCGGTGACGCGCTCCTTCGCCCGCGGCAGCTCCGGATAGGCCTCGCCCATCACGCGCGACAGGTCCGCGACGAGGCGGTGGAAGAAAGGCTCGGTGCGTCCGAGCTTGTAGCCGTGGCGGATGGCGCGGCGGATGATGCGGCGAAGCACGTATCCGCGTCCTTCGTTTCCGGGTATGACGCCGTCCACGACAAGAAACGCGCACGCACGGATGTGATCGGCGATCACGTTCAGCGAATTGTTCGCGAGGTCTTTCGTCCCCGTCTCCCGCGCCGCAGCGCGTATCAGGTCCCGGAACAGGTCGATCTCGTAGTTCGAGTGCACGCCCTGGAGAACGGCTGCGATCCGCTCCAAGCCCATGCCCGTGTCCACGCAGGGTTTGGGCAAGGGCGTCATCGCGCCTTTGTCGTCCCGATTGAACTGCATGAAAACGAGATTCCAGATCTCGATGTAGCGATCGCCTTCGTCCTCGCCCGAGCCGGGCGGGCCGCCCGGGATCCCGGGCCCGTGGTCGTAGAAGATTTCGCTGCAGGGACCGCAAGGGCCCGTGTCGGCCATCTGCCAGAAGTTATCGCTCTGGTACTTCGGGCCTCCCGGCTTGTCGCCGATGCGGATGCAGCGCCCTTTCGGCACGCCGATCTCCTTCGTCCAGAGATCGTAGGCCTCGTCGTCCTCGTGATACACCGTCGTCCATAAGCGTTCGGGCTGCAGCTTGTATACCTTGGTCAGCAGGTCCCAGGCATAGCGGATCGCATCGCGCTTGAAGTAATCGCCGAATGAAAAGTTGCCCAGCATCTCGAAGAACGTGTGGTGGCGCGCGGTATAGCCGACGTTCTCCAGATCGTTGTGCTTGCCGCCCGCGCGCAGACACCGCTGTGCGGTCGTGGCGCGCTTGTAGGCCCGGGTTTCCCTGCCGAGAAACACGTCTTTGAACTGCACCATGCCCGAGTTGGTGAAAAGCAGCGTGGGATCGTTTGCCGGAACGAGCGGGCTCGAGGCGACGACCGTGTGGCCCCGCTCTTCGAAAAACTTCAGAAACCTCGCCCTGATGTCGGACGATTTCATGAAATCCCGAGACAACTCCTTGAAGCGCTTGATTTTCGCCCGATTTCCCGCTTCGCGCAACGACTCTCCGGATTGAGTTAAGCTGAGTGCCGCATGCTGGGACGTATACTGAAAGATCTGTTCGCGTCGAGGGGCCGCTTGCGGCCCGGGCAGACCGCCTTCGAAGCCGGCGTGGACGCGTATGAGGCGGGTGAGCTTGCTGCCGCCGCAGGGCATTTTGCCGATACGCTGCGTGCCGAACCCGAACACGTTCAGGCGCACAACTGCGCGGGCGGGATCGATTTGCGGACGGGACGCTACCGCGAGGCGCTCGAGCACTTCGAGTGTGCCCGCATGCTCGACCCGCAAAACGCCGAGTATCATTTCGGCGCGGCCGTGGCGCACCGGGAGCTGGGCGCGACCGAGGCCGCGCGCGAATGCGGCGAAAAAGCGCTCGCACTCGACCCCGGGCTGCACCCCGCGCACGGCTTCCTCGCGAGCCTCAATTTTCCCGGACCCTTCTATCTCGAGGTCATCTCGATGCTCCATGCGCATTTGCGTCCGCGCACTTACCTCGAGATCGGCGTCGAGAGCGGGCAATCGATCGCGCTCGCCCGGGGGGAAACGCGCGCGATCGGGATCGACCCCGAGCCCAAGATCACAAAGCAGCTCGCTCCCGGCACGAGCATCCATGCCACCACGAGCGATGCATACTTCGCTGCTCACGACGTGCGAGCGGAGTTCGGCGGCTTGCCCATTGATCTTGCTTTCATCGACGGGATGCACCAATTCGAGTTCGCGCTGCGCGACTTCGTCAATATCGAGAAGCACTGCACGTCACGATCGACGATATTGATTCACGACTGTTACCCCTTGTCCCGCCGCACCGCCGAACGAGAGCGCCGAACCACATTCTGGAGTGGCGACATATGGCGGCTCGTCCTCATCCTAAGGAAATATCGCCCCGACCTCAGCGTGAAAGTGATCGCCACGGCGCCGACTGGCCTGGGCGTGGTGCGCGATCTCGACCCCGGTTCGAACGTCCTCCAGCAGAACTACGAGGCGATCGTCGGGGAGTTTCTGGCGGTCGACTACTCCGTGCTCGACGCAGACAAGGCCGGATTGCTCGCGCTGTATCCCAACGACTGGGAGAAGGTGAAGGCGATTCTGCAGTAAGGGATCCTGGCCGGCGCTCAATACAGCATGCCCACGACCGAACCGGCAACACAGGTCGCGAGCGTTCCGGAGACGATAGTTTTTCCGCCCAGAGAAACGATCTCGTCGCGGCGCTCCGGGGCCATGGTCGCCAGGCCCCCGATCATGATCCCGAGGCTGCCGAAATTGACGAAGCCGCACAGCGCGTAGGTCATCATGAGTCGGCTGCGGGGGCTGAGCGCGCTCTCGGGGAGCTTCGCGAGATCGACGTAGGCGAGCAACTCGTTGAGCACGGTCTTCGTGCCCATCAAGGCCCCAGCCGTCGTCGCCTCCGCCCACGGAATGCCCATGATCCACACAAGAGGCGCCAAGGCGATGCCGAACAAGCGTTGCAGCGTGACCGGGGCACCTGCGACCTCCGGTAGCAGCCCCAGAACCTGGTTGGCGAGGCTCACCAG
>VBDE01000297.1:9262-12065 GCA_005883665.1 Betaproteobacteria bacterium | reverse complement strand
GTGTTTCAAGGGGTGCACATGCTCATGGGCGGCGATCTGGGACGCGCCTGGGGCAAGGACGAAAAGCGTTCGAGCACGATGGTTTTCATCGGAAAGAATCTGCCGCAGGACCTATTTATGAAGGGATTGGAACAATGTTTGGTGGAAAGGCAGTAAAGAAGCTGGTGAGCAAGGCGGTGAAGCCGGCGGAGCACAAGCCGGCGGAGCACAAGCCGGCGGAGCACAAGCCGGCGAAGAAGAACGGCTTGACCGAGGCCGAGTTGCTGCGCGCTCCCGCGTCGCAGTACATGAGCGCCGAACAGCTCGCGTTCTTCCGCGAGCGCCTGCTCGAGACGCAAAGGGAACTGTTGGAGAAGGCGGATCTCACCTCGGAGCATCTGCGGGAGCACGAGCTGGAGGCCGATCCGACCGACCAGGCGACCATCGAGGAAGAGTACGCGCTGGAGCTTCGTGCGCGCGACCGCGAGAGGAAGCTCCTCAAGAAAATCGACGAGGCTCTGCGCCGAATCGAGGAGGGCAGCTACGGCTACTGCGAGGAAACGGGAGAGCCGATCGGCATCCCTCGGCTGATCGCGCGGCCGACGGCAACGCTTTCCATCGAGGCGCAGTCGCGCCGCGAGCAGAAGCAGAAGCTCTACGGCGAGTAGTATTCGACCGGTCGCGCGTCAAGCTCGCCTTGTAGTAGACTTGCACCCGATGCTGCCTGTAACGTCGGCCGTGCCGAACCGCACTCTGCGACACCTACTTCTCGCCGCCGCGCTCGTCTTTGCGCAACAGGCGGCGCAGCTGCATGCGCTTTCGCACCTCAAGCGCAATCTGGTCATGGCCGAGCGCGGCGGAAAGTGCGTCCCGCCGGTCAACCATCCTGCAGAGCAGTGCATCGCGTATCACGCAGTCGACAGCGCGCTGCCGGCGCTCGCGCTTGCGATCGAGCCGCCGAGGATCGCGCTGGCGGCTGTCGCGCCGGCTGCACTGCCTTTGCCGTTTTCGCCGCGGATCGAATTCGATTCGCGCGCGCCCCCCGTCCTCTCCTAGTCCGGTCGCTCGGTAACCCGCTTCGCTTTCGCGAAGCGACCGTGTTCGCGACCGCCCCTCGAGGCGCATCGCGATCGCAAGAACTTGGAGAGACAACATGTACAGAAAGGCAACCATGGCGCTCGCTGTCGCGGCGGCGCTGGGCATGTCCCGCGCCGCGACTGCGCAGACGCAGGACGAGCTGAGGGTTTTACGCGAGCAAGTCAGGCAGCTCGATAAACGCGTGACCGAGGCGGAACAGGCGGCGATTCAGGCCTCCAGCCGCCCGACCGGGGAAAACGCGATGAACCCCGCCGTGTCGGTGATCCTGAACGGCATCTATTCGAATCTTTCCCTTGATCCGAGCGGATTCAGGATCAACGGCTTTGTGCCGACCTTGGGCGACGTGGGACCTGGGGTCCGCGGCCTGAGCCTGGGCGAATCCGAGCTTGCCATTGCGGCAAACATCGATCACAACTTCCGCGGGACGCTGATCGCATCGATATCGCCCGAAGACAGCATCGGAGTCGAGGAGGGCTACATCCAGACCCTTTCCCTGTCGTATGGATTCACCGTCAAGGCCGGGCGTTTCTTCTCGGCAGTGGGCTACCAGAACCAGATTCACGCGCACGCCTGGGACTTCACCGACGCGCCGCTCGCGAACAAGGCGTTTCTCGGCAACCAGCTCGGCGAGGACGGCATCCAGCTGAAATGGGTCGCTCCGACTTCTTTCTATTGGGACATCGGCGTCGAGGCCGGTCGCGGACGCGAGTTTCCTGCGGGTCCTGCGGGCGGGCGCAACAAGAACGGCGTCAGCTCAGGCAATGTTTTCACGCACGTCGGCGGCGACTTCGGAATGGGCACTGCGTGGCAGACCGGGGTCTCGTACCTGAGCACCTCGCCCCAGGACCGGACCTTTGAGGATCCGGCCGGGACAACCAACAGCTTCACCGGCCAGAGCCGTCTCTGGGTGTTGGACGGAATCCTGAAATGGGCGCCGAACTTCAACCCGACCTACACCAACTTCAAGCTGCAGGGCGAATACTTCCGGCGCAAGGAAGATGGTGATCTCACCTCCGGTACCGCGGCGCAGACGGGCGGGTTCGCATCCGTGCAGTCGGGCTGGTATCTCCAAAGCGTGTATCAGTTCGTCCCGATGTGGCGGGTCGGCTATCGATATGACAGGCTGAATTCGGGCACCACCAGCTTCTCGGCTCCGCTCAACGCGGCGGATTTCCCGATCCTCGCCGCGTACAACCCGACCAAGCACACCGTGATGGTCGACTGGAGCCCGAGCGAGTTCAGCCGCATCCGCCTGCAGGCTGCGAGCGATAAGTCGCGCAGCGACGTGACCGACCATCAGGTCTTTCTCCAGTACATCGTGAGTCTCGGCGCGCACGGCGCCCACAAATTCTAAGGTGAGGAACATGAAAACGATTCTGAGATTTGTCGTCGCATTGAGCTCGGTTGTTGTCGCACTGCCGGCAACAGCGGCGCTCAATGTTTTTGCCTGTGAGCAGGAATGGGCGGCGCTCGCGCAGGAGCTTGCAGGCGACAAAGCGTCCGTCTATTCAGCCACGAACGCGTTGCAGGACGTGCACAAAGTTGAGGCGCGCCCGAGCCTGATCGCGCGCATCCGCTCGGCCGATCTGTTGATTTGTTCCGGTTCCGAGCTTGAAATCGGCTGGCTGCCGCTGCTGTTGACTCAGTCTGGGAACGCGAGGATCCAGCCCGGTTCGGCAGGATATCTTGAAGCGTCGCAATTCGTGCCCAAACTCGAGATTCCCAA
>VBDE01000297.1:0-9134 GCA_005883665.1 Betaproteobacteria bacterium | reverse complement strand
CTATCGCGCTGGGAAAGAGAAGCCGCCCGCCTCAAAGGCGTTCCCGTCGTCGTGTACCATAAAGACATGTCGTATTTCATCAACTGGGCGGGAATGCGCGAAGCGGGAAGCCTCGAACCGAAGCCCGGCCTGCCTCCGACGCCTGCGCATCTCGCGGACCTGGTCGAGCGGATGAAGCGTGACCCTGCGAAAGTCATTGTCTACTCTCCCTATAACAGCCCGAGAGCAGCGGAATTCCTTTCGGAACGCACGAAGATCCCCTCGGTGATGCTGCCCTTCACGGTCGGCGGAACGGAAAGAGCGAAGGACCTGTTCGGATTGTTCGACGATACGATCGCTCGGTTGCTCGCGACCGTGAAATGAGCCTCGACGCAGCAAGCTTCGGCATTCTGTGGCCCGCGTTCATCGCGGGCCTGCTGGTGACGGCGACCCATGTTCCGCTCGGAATGCAGGTGCTCGCGCGCGGCATCGTTTTCGTCGATCTCGCCGTTGCGCAAATCGCCGGAGTCGGTGTGATCCTCGCAGATTACCTGGGCTGGGAACCCACGGGAGCCGCGGTGCAGATCGCCGCGCTGTCTGCGGCGCTCGGCTGCGCCATGATGCTGACCTGGACCGAGCGCCGCTGGCCCGAGGTCCAAGAGGCCATTATCGGCGTGGTGTTCGTGCTCGGTTCGAGCATTGCGATCCTGCTGCTCGCCCACAACCCGCGCGGTGGCGAAAACCTGAAAGAGCTGCTGATCGGGCAGATCCTTTGGGTCAACCCGTCCCACTTTCTGATTTACGCTGCGGTTTACGCTGTGGTGCTCGCCCTATGGTTCGGCATGGGGGAGAAGCTCGGCCGGATCGGGTTCTACGTCTTGTTCGGCTGCACCGTAACCGTCTCGGTACAGCTCGTGGGCTTGTATCTGGTATTCGCTACACTCGTTGTTCCGGCACTTTCGATCTTTTACACAAAAAGCCGTCGCCACCTCAAGGCCTATTCCGTCGGCGTGCTCGGCTACGCAGCCGGCCTGCTCGCGTCGCTGTGGCTGGACCTTCCCTCCGGCGCGATGATCGTATGCGCCATGGTCGCCGTCGGAGTGCTGGTGGCGCTTCTCGGGAGCCGGCGTTTCGTTGTTTGAACGGAAGATTTCCTCGCGCGGATTCCCGCGTTGCACGGCATCGAGCAAAGTGATACAACGAAGCGGTCCTTTGCGTCGCTTGGCGGATTCTCCGGGAGGCGGGTAGGTCCTCGTGTTCTTTTCATTATTCGGGAGGAAGACAAGCCTTCGCCGGAAAAATCCGCGAGACCCGTCGCGAGTCCGCAAGCAAGCGAGGACTCGCTCGACTTCAGCAACTACGTTCCTCCGCCTCCATCGACGCCGCTCCCGGTTCAGCCGACTTCGGTACCCGCGCCGCAATCGCCTCCGCGAGAGGCTGAAGCCGCCCCTGTGGCGCCGCCTCTGGACGTGTCCGCGCTGGCTTCATCTCTCGCCGCCCAGACGGTGGCGTCGGCGCCTGCGGGCTCTGTCACGACTGAGCCCGCCCCGAACATCGAAGTGTCCCCGGCTGCGAACGATGTCGCCCCGGTCATCGAAGAGGCAGCGACCCTGTTCGCAAACGGCCAGATCGAGCAAGCCCTGGCTTGGCTTTCAAACGCGGTGCGTGGAGGGGAACTAGGGAATTCGGCGCTGCAGGCCTGGCTCATGCTTTTCGACCTGTACCAGCATCTGGGAATGAAGGTGGAGTTCGAGGCGCTCGCACTGGAATTCGTGATGGAATTCGAGCGCTCGCCGCCCGCGTGGATCGAGACCGGCGAGCGTCCCGATCCGGCGCTCGACACGGGAGGCATCGCATACTTCGCGCTCGGCGGCAAGCTGACCGATGCGAGCGCACCCGAACTGGAGAAACTGAGGAACGCGGCCGCCACCCAACCGGCGCTGCGCGTGGATTGCGGCAAATTGGAGGGCGTCGACGGCCCGGGCAGCCGGCTATTTCGCGAAACGCTGCTTTCCCTTCGCGACGCGGGAAAGGAAGTGCTGCTCACCGGAGAGGCGCGGCTCATCCAGTTTCTGGAGGAGGCCTGTCAGCCCGGAAGGGTCGAAACCGACGGTGCTCTGTGGGCGCTGCTGCTCGATGTGTACCGGATTCTCGACTTCAAGGACAAGTTCGAGGAAGCGGCGGTCAACTATGCGGTCACCTTCGAGGTTTCTCCGCCTTCCTGGGAGTCTCAGCCGGGAGCGGAAGCAAGGGGTTCCGCAGTCCTCCAGCCGGTTGAGGTCGCGGACCAGGCCTTGATTCTCTCCGGGGAACTGAGCGGGGCCGGTGAAACCCTCGCCAAGCAGTTGCAAGACTGGGCCGTAGCGAACAAGATGCTGATCATCGACATGTCGCAAGCGACGCGCGTTGATCTTGTCACAGCCGGCCTCATGCTGAACGTGCTCTCGAAGCTCCAGGAGGCCGGCACCACGATTCAGATTCGCGGCGCGAACGAGCTCATCCGTGCCTTGTTCGGGGTCACGGGGTTGAGCAGGGTCGCCCGCATTATTCCGCGCAAATAGCTTCGGCTCGCCGCGACGGGAAGGTCGCGTTGGGCGGGGACGGCCAGGTCACGCTCGGCCAGGTCGTGGTGAAAGCGAGCGCACGCAAGGTGCGGCGCCTGTATCACGACCGAATCCTTGCCGGCTTCGCCGGGGGGACCGCCGATGCGTTTACCTTGTTCGAGCGTTTCGAGGCGAAGCTCGACAAGCACCAGGGAAATCTGCTTCGCTCTGCCGTGGAGCTCGCCAAGGACTGGCGCACCGACCGGATACTGCGGCGCTTGGAGGCGATGCTCGCGGTGGCCGACCGCGAATCGTCGCTGATCATCACCGGCATGGGCGACGTCATCGAGCCGGAGCTGGGATTGATCGCAATCGGCTCGGGAGGCCCTTACGCGCAGTCGGCTGCGCGAGCGCTCCTCGAAAATACCCAGCTCGACGCGGAGACTGTCGTTCGCAAGGCTCTTTCGATCGCCGCCGACCTGTGCATCTACACCAATCAGCAAATCGTCGTCGAAACGCTGGACTAGACCGGCGGCTGTCCGGGGCCCCGTAGAATTCCCGACTTCCTCGCTCCGGTCTCGCGCCCCCATGTCTTCCATGACTCCCCAGGAAATCGTCCACGAGCTGGACAAGCACATCGTCGGCCAGACTCGCGCAAAGCGCGCCGTGGCGATCGCCCTCAGAAACCGCTGGCGACGCCAGCAGGTGGCCGAGCCCCTGCGGCAGGAGATCACGCCCAAGAACATCCTCATGATCGGACCTACGGGCGTCGGAAAGACCGAGATCGCGCGGCGCCTCGCGCGGCTCGCGGATGCGCCTTTCATCAAGGTCGAAGCGACGAAGTTCACCGAGGTCGGCTATGTCGGCCGCGACGTCGATACGATCGTCCGCGACCTCGTCGAAATCTCGATCAAGGACACTCGCGAAGGGGCGACGAAGAAAGTGCGACGCAGAGCCGAGGATTCGGCCGAGGAGCGGGTGCTCGACGTCCTGCTGCCTCCAGCCCGCCGGGCGGGCCCCTTCGGGGCGGACGGTGCCGAGCAACCGGCGAGCACAGCCGGCGAGGAAGATTCCGCGACGCGACAGAAGTTTCGCAAGAAATTGCGCGAGGGCGAGCTCGACGACAGGGAGGTCGAAATCGAAGTGCCGGCGCAGCAGGCGCACATGGAGATATTCGCCCCGCCCGGGATGGAGGAGCTGACACAGCAGATCCAGGGCATGTTTCAGAATCTGGGCGGCGGCAGGAGAAAACTGCGCCGGATGAAGATCCGCGAGGCGATGAGGATGCTCACCGACGAAGAGGCGGCGCGCCTGGTGAACGACGAGGACTTGCGCGCCAAGGCCCTCGCCAACGTCGAGCAGAACGGCATCGTGTTTCTGGACGAGATCGACAAGATCACGAGCCGCAGCGAAACGATCGGCGCCGACGTTTCGCGCCAGGGCGTGCAGCGGGACCTGCTCCCCCTCGTGGAGGGCACCACCGTTTCCACCAAGTACGGAATGGTGAAAACCGACCATATACTCTTCATCGCGAGCGGCGCGTTTCATCTTTCCAAACCTTCGGACCTGATTCCGGAGCTGCAGGGTCGCTTCCCCATTCGCGTCGAGCTGGATTCGCTTTCGGTGGAGGATTTCGAGAGAATCCTCACGGCGACCGATGCCTGCCTCACCCGCCAGTACCAGGCGCTGCTCGCCACGGAGGAGGTCGAAGTCTCTTTCGTACCGGACGGGATCCGGCGTCTCGCCGAGATTGCCTGGTCGGTGAATGAAAAGACCGAGAACATCGGCGCACGGCGCCTGCATACGGTAATGGAGAAGCTGCTGGAGGAGATTTCGTTCGATGCGGGCAAACGCGGCAGGGAGAGTTTCAGGATCGACGCCGCATTCGTCGATGCGAAACTCAAGGAGCTCGCGCAGAGCGAGGACCTCGCGCGCTACGTGTTGTGACGGCTTGAAGACGCGGACGATGACAAGAGCCTTCCTCGGTGTGGCGCTGCTTGCTGCCGCAGCGGCCGCGCATGGACAGGTCGAGGCTCGAGCCGCGTGGGTGCGCGGGACGGTGCGCGGCCAGACGACGGCCGGGGCTTACATGGAGCTCACGAGCGATCGGCGCGCGAGTCTCCTCGGTGCCGAAAGCCCGGCCGCCGGAAGCGCTGAAATCCACGAGATGAGGATGGAAGGCAACGTGATGCGGATGCGCGCAGTGCCGAGGCTGGACCTTCCTCCGGGCAAGACTGTCGAGCTGAAGCCGGGCGGCCATCACATGATGCTGGTGGACCTGAAACGTCCGCTGAAAAAGGGAGACCTCGTACCCATCCGGCTCAAGGTCGAGCTTGGCGACAAGACGATCAAGACGATTCAGGTCGTCGCCGAAGTCAGGGAACTCGCCGCGACAGGCCGCCCCTGAGGGCTAAGGCGTTTCGTCTTCGATCGACTCTTTGAGACAGCGGGGGCAGCAGCAGCCTGAACCGGGGACCGGAGCGGACAGGGCGGGAAATCCCTCGCACCAGCAATGCTCGCGACCTGCCCGAGCTCCACATTCGAACGCGGCGCCGCAGCGCGCGCAGCGGGTGACTTGCGGCGATTCCCTGGAGCCGGATCCCGACGACCCAACGGCTTTCAGAATCATCCGGCCCGCAGGCGCGCAAACCGAGCGCCTGCGCCGGGCGGGAGCCCGGCCCAAGGGTTTTTTGATTCATCCGGGCCAATCTAGCCGCTTCGCGTAGGCATCGCAAGCGCGCTTGAAATGGCCGGCACGCTCCCCATATTGAGAACACGTCGGGCTCTTGCCCGGACTGAATAGAAGGAGAGAACCATGGCAAACATTACTCGTTACGACCCGTTTGGCGACTTGGTCGACGACATTTTCAGAGGTTTTGTTGTCGGGCCGGTCGGGTTTGAAGCGGCCGCTCCGGTGCGCCGCATGAAGGTCGATGTAGCCGAGCAGAACGGCGAATACAAGGTAGTGGCCGAGCTGCCGGGAGTCAAGAAGGAAGACATCAAGGTAAACATCGACGGCGACGAAGTGTCGATCACTGCCGAGTCACGCGCCGAGCGCGAAGAAAAAGACGGCGAACGCGTGCTGCACAGCGAGCGCTACTTCGGCACGGTATCGCGCGCTTTCCGGCTGGGCCAGGAAATTGACGAGGCCCGCGCCAGCGCCAAGTACGCGGACGGCGTGCTCGAACTGACGCTGCCCAAGAAGGCGACGGCCGCCGCGAAGCAGCTCACGATCCAGTAATACGCAGGAGCCATCAATAGGCAGAGGCGGCCGCCCGGCCGCCTTTTTTTTCTTTTTTTCCGCGCTCAAAGGTACAATCGGCGCTCAAGATGCGCATGCCGATGAGCAACGCCGCCCTGACTCCGGCTCACAAGGCCAATGTCCTCGCCGAAGCGTTGCCTTACATCAAGCGCTTCCACGGCAAGACGATCGTCGTCAAGTACGGCGGCAACGCAATGACAGACGAGCTGCTCAAGCGCAGCTTCGCCCACGACGTGGTGCTGCTGAAGCTTGTCGGCATGAGCCCGGTGATCGTGCACGGCGGCGGACCGCAGATCGACGCGCAGCTGGCGCGGATGGGCAAGAAGGGCGAATTCGTCCAGGGCATGCGGGTGACGGACGCAGATACGATGGACGTGGTCGAGATGGTGCTGGGCGGCCAGGTCAACAAGGAAGTGGTGACGCTCATCAACCAGGCGGGCGGCAAGGCGGTCGGGCTCACGGGTCAGGACGGGGCCTTCGTTCACGCGAGGAAGCTGCTGCTCTCCGACAAGAACAACGGCGGCGAAAAGATCGACATCGGCCAGGTCGGCGAAATCGCCTCGATCGACCCGAAAGTGATCTGGGCGCTCGAGCAAGGCGGTTTCATCCCGGTCGTCGCGCCGATCGGCGTCGGGCTGGACGGTCAGTCCTACAACATCAACGCCGATCTCGTGGCCGGGAAACTCGCAGAAGTACTGAAGGCCGAAAAGCTCGTCGTGCTGACCAATACTCCGGGCGTGCTCGACAAGAACGGCAAGCTGCTCACGGGTCTGACTCCGAAAAAAATCGACGCGCTGGCGGCCGAGGGAACGCTCTCAGGCGGCATGCTGCCCAAGATCAGCTCGGCGCTGGATGCAGCGAGAAACGGCGTCAAGAGCGTGCACATCATCGACGGCCGCGTCGAGCATGCCTTGCTGCTCGAAATTCTCACCGATGAAGGCGTGGGGACGCTGATCCGCTCCAAGTGACGGCGCGAGCCTCGCGCGGTCGCCCCAAGACCCGGTAGCAAGCACTCACCCGGAGTCATACAATAGGCACCCGCCGATTGTCTGGGAGGATGCCATGCCCGCCGCTAAACCCGGCGCTCGCCGCCTGCAGATCCTGCAAGTGCTGGCGCGGATGCTCGAAAGCCCCAAGGGGGAGAAAGTGACGACCGCGGCTCTGGCCAAGGAGCTGGATGTGTCCGAAGCCGCGCTGTACCGGCATTTCGCGAGCAAAGCCCAGATGTTCGAGGGCCTGATCGAATTCATCGAGCAGACGTTGTTCGGCCTTGTGAACAAGATCACCGCGGAGGAGGAGAACGGCCTGAAGCAGACCCAGGCGATCCTCTCCTCGCTGCTCAGTTTCGCCGAGAAGAATCCGGGCATGACGCGCGTGCTCGTCGGCGACGCGCTCGTGAACGAGGACGAGCGGCTCCAGGTCCGTATCAACCAGCTGCACGACCGCCTCGAGGCGACGCTCAAGCAGTGCCTCCGCGTGGCCGCGACACAAGGACACGACGCACCGGCAGGATCCGAGCTTCCCGCCGATCCCGGTCCTCAGGCCAATCTGATGCTTTGCTACGTGATCGGGCGCTGGCAGCTTTACGCCAAGAGCGGTTTCAAACGAATGCCTTCGGAGCTATGGGAGAAGCAATGGCCTCTCCTGCTAGGAGCTTAGGCCGTCACCCTGGAGCACACCGGGCAGGCCGGATCCTTGGCGAGTTTGACCGTTCGCCACTGCATCGCGAGCGCGTCCAGAATCAGCAGGCGCCCCTTCAGGGTTTCGCCGGCTCCCGCGAGCAGCTTCAGCGCCTCCGCCGCCTGCACTGCGCCGATAATCCCGGTGAGCGGAGCAAACACGCCCATTACCGCGCAGCGCACTTCCTCAAGTTCCGCATTCTCCGGGAACAGGCAGTGGTAACAAGGACTGCGATCGTCCCGCAAGTCAAAAACGCTTACCTGGCCGTCGAAGCGCACCGCCGCACCTGAGACGAGCGGCTTGTGGTGCAGCACGCATGCGCGATTCACCGCGTGACGGGTCGCGAAATTGTCCGAGCAGTCGAGGACGACGCTGCTCGAAGCGACCAGCGGACCGAGCCCCGAGCCCTGCAGGCGCTGCTGGAGGGGAACGACCTTGACTTCCGGGTTGATCTTTCCGAGCGCATCGCGCCCGGAGGCCGCCTTGGGCCTTCCTATCGATTCGGTGGTGTGAAGGATCTGGCGCTGCAGATTGGTCAGGTCCACCGTGTCGCCGTCGGCGAGAGTGATCGTTCCAACGCCTGCCGCCGCGAGATACAGGGCCGCGGGCGATCCCAGCCCCCCCGCGCCTATGACCAGCGCCGAGGACCCGAGCAGCTTCTTCTGCCCCTCGACTCCGATCTCGGGTAGGAGGATATGCCGCGAATACCGCAGGAGTTGGTCGTCATTCATAAGAGGACATGGTTGACCGCGGGATGAACCGCGCTCCGCGTCGGTTCCATCCCGCGGAGATCAAGCGGCGCCGCAGGCGTCCGCCTTGATCAATTCTTGGTAGGCGCGGGCGGCGTGCTTTGCGCGGTGGTGAGCGGCACGCCCTTCAGGAGCTTGAGCGCCTGCTGGAACTGGAAGTCCTTTTCAGAGGCGAACTCGAGCGGCGCCGGCGGTTTTTCTTCCGCATCGGTCGATGGTTTTGCACTGGTGCGCTGCGATTTCTCGGGCTGAGCTTCCCTCTCCTGGTCGTTGAGGAGATGCTTTTCCAGATCGGCTTCGCGCAAGCGTCCCGTGGTGGGCGTCGTGGGATCCTCGATGAGGACGTCGGGCACGATGCCTTTGGCCTGGATCGAGCGCCCGCTCGGGGTGTAGTAGCGGGCGGTGGTCAGTTTGATCGCTGTATTGTTGCCGAGCGGCAGGATAGTCTGCACCGAGCCCTTGCCGAACGTGGGGGTGCCTAGCACCGTCGCGCGTTTGTGGTCCTGCAGGGCGCCCGCGACGATTTCGGACGCGGAGGCCGAACCGCCGTTGACGAGCACCACCATCGGCACGGTCTTCACCGCGGCAGGCAGGTTCTTCAGATAATCCTCGCGGTTGCCGCGCAGATAATCCTCCGGCGCGGCGATGAACTTGCGCTTGGCGTCTTCGGTGCGGCCGTCGGTCGACACCACCGCCGCCCCGCGCGGCAGGAACGCCGAGGAGACGCCCACCGCCCCGTTCAGGAGCCCGCCCGGATCGTTGCGCAAATCCAGAATCAGGCCCTTCAGCGGCCCGTTCTTGTAGAGTCCCTCGACGTGCTTCACGAGATTTTCGCCGGTGTGCTCCTGGAACTGGGACACTCGAACCCACCCGTAGCCGGGTTCGATCAGCTTGGACTTCACGCTCTGCACGCGAATGATG
>VBDE01000296.1 GCA_005883665.1 Betaproteobacteria bacterium | reverse complement strand
CGTGGGCAAGACCGCGATCGTCGAGGGCCTCGCGCAACGCATCGTGAACGGCGAAGTGCCTGAAACACTCAAGGGGAAGCGCGTGCTCTCGCTCGACATGGCTGCGCTGCTCGCCGGCGCCAAGTACCGCGGTGAGTTCGAGGAGCGGCTCAAGGCCGTCCTGAAAGAGCTCGCGCAGGACGAGGGTCGCACCATCGTCTTCATCGACGAGCTGCATACCATGGTGGGCGCCGGCAGAGCCGAAGGCG
>VBDE01000295.1 GCA_005883665.1 Betaproteobacteria bacterium | reverse complement strand
TCGGCGCATCATCCAGCTCAAGATCGAGCGCGAGGCGATAAAGAAGGAGAAGGACGAAGCTTCGCAGAAGCGCCTGACGCTGATCGAGAGCGAAATCAAGAAGCTCGAGCGCGAATACGCCGACTTGGAGGAAGTCTGGAAGGCGGAGAAAGCTGCGGTGCAAGGCTCGCAGCACATCAAGGAAGAGCTGGAGAAGCTCAAGCTCGAGATGGAGGCCGCGAAGCGCAAAGGCGACTGGCAGAAGGTCTCCGAGATCCAGTACGGGCGCATGCCCCAGCTCGAAGCGCAGTTGAAGAAGGCAGAGAAGACGCCCTCGGCGCACGAGAAGCCCAAGCTGCTGCGCACCCAGGTCGGAGCCGAGGAAATCGCCGAAGTCGTGTCTCGCGCGACCGGCATTCCAGTCTCGAAAATGATGCAGGGCGAGCGCGACAAGCTGCTCGCCATGGAAGAGAAGCTCCACCAGCGCGTCGTTGGCCAGGACGAGGCGGTGCGCCTGGTCGCCGACGCGATCCGGCGCTCGCGCGCGGGGCTCTCCGACCCGAACCGACCTTACGGCTCCTTCCTTTTCCTCGGTCCCACCGGCGTGGGCAAGAC
>VBDE01000294.1:3385-5295 GCA_005883665.1 Betaproteobacteria bacterium | reverse complement strand
GTGCAAGGCGCTCGCGGCTTTCCTGTTCGACTCGGAAGATCATCTCATCCGCATCGACATGTCCGAATTCATGGAGAAGCATTCGGTCGCGCGCCTGATCGGGGCGCCTCCCGGCTACGTCGGTTACGAGGAGGGCGGACATCTCACCGAGATGGTGAGGCGCAAACCCTACAGCGTGATCCTGCTCGACGAAATCGAGAAAGCGCACCCGGACGTCTTCAACGTGCTGCTGCAGGTTCTGGACGACGGCCGCATGACCGACGGCCAGGGTCGCACCGTGGACTTCAAGAACACCGTGGTGGTGATGACTTCCAACCTCGGCTCGCACATGATCCAGCAGATGCAGGGCGACGATCCCAGCCTGATCAAGACCGCGGTCATGGCAGAGGTAAAGACGCAGTTCAGGCCCGAGTTCGTCAACCGCATTGACGAGATCGTCGTGTTCCACGCGCTCGACGAGAAGCACATCCGGAGCATCGCCAAGATCCAGCTGCGCTACCTCGAGGAGCGGCTGGCGAAGCTGGAGATTCGGTTGGAAGTCGGAGACAGCGCCCTCGAGCAGCTCGCCAAAGCCGGCTTCGATCCGGTCTACGGTGCGCGGCCGCTCAAGCGCGCGATCCAGCAGAGCATCGAGAACCCGCTCGCGAAGCAAATCCTCGAGGGCAGGTTCGCCGCCAAGGACATCGTGCGCGTCGAATACCGGAACGGCGCGATGCAGTTCGAGAAAGCTCTAGCGAAGTCCGCTCAAAGAGCGGCGGTGCACTGAAAAAAGCCGGGTAGTGTCCTAAATTGATTAGGACACTACCAAAAAGCCTTGATGGGACGCAACGCCCCGGGCAGAATCCGTGCTTTCTGGACGGGTTCTCGTCTCGTTGAGCCAATGTTCGTCGCCGACTCCAAGCGCCTCACTCACGCTGGCGCCAAGAAAATAGTTGACACCGCCGTGGCCAAGGCCAGGCAGGCCGGGCTCGCGATCTCGGTTGCGGTTGCCGATTCGGGCGGACATCTGATCGTGCTCGAACGCATGGATGGAGGCCGGTTTCATTCTCTGCACTCGGCGACGACCAAGGCCGTCTGCGCCGCCTCGAACAGGCGGCCCACCTCCTCGCACGGCGCGCAGGGGCAGGCGCTCGATGTGGCCCATGCCCTCGGGCTCGCGCTTGCGGCGGGCCCCGGGCGCTGGACCGCGATGGAAGGCGGTTGCCCGGTTTTCGTGGAAGGCGAATGCATCGGCGGGGTCGGCGTGAGCGGCGCCGACTGGGCGACCGACGAGCGCATCGCGCGCGAAGCGGTCGAATCCATCGGCGCTACCGCAGGCGCAGGCCCGAAGTAGGCCGATGGCGTTCGAGGCGCTTCGGGTCGCCTGCATCGGGATGGGCTGGTGGTCGGACGTTCTCGCCGACGCCACCCAGCGGTCCAAAAAACTCAAAATCGTCGCCTGCTACACGCGCTCCGAAGAGAAACGCCGGGCCTTCGCCGCCAAATACGGCTGCAAGGCGGCGCCGAGCTACGAGGCGATCCTGGAAGATCGCGCAATCGAGGCGATCGTCAACACCACGCCGAACGACGCGCATCTGGAAACCACGCGCGCCGCCGCCGCGGCGGCCAAGCACGTGTTTCTCGACAAGCCGATTGCCAATACCGTCTCCGAAGGGCGCGCGATCACCGAGGCATGCCGCAGGGCCGGGGTCGTGCTCGCCCTGGGATACCAGCGGCGCCGCGAGAGCCATTTCCGGTGGATCCGCGCTCAGATCGACGCAGGTGCGTTCGGAAAACTCGTCAATGCCGAAGCCAACATCAGCCGCGACCGGGTCGGAAAGATCGATCTCGGTTCTTGGCGCTACACGGCGGCGGGGATGCCAGGGGGCGTGATGCTGCAGATCGGCATTCACTACACGGACGTGCTCGAA
>VBDE01000294.1:0-3355 GCA_005883665.1 Betaproteobacteria bacterium | reverse complement strand
CGCTCTCGACGCTCAACGCGAGCTACGCTTCCGCCTCCGAGTACTACCTGATGAATATTTACGGCAAGGAGGCGAGCGCGTATTACGATGTGCAGCAGGGCCTGCGGCTGTTGAAACGCGGCAGCACTGGCTCTAGCCCCGTTCCCTGCGTGAAGAACGATACCTTCGTGGAAGAGCTCGAGGAATTCGCCGAGGCGGTCCGCGGCGAAGGCAGGCCCGAGATGGGCGGGGAGGGCGCCACCGCTTCGCTCGCGGTCATCCGCGCTGGGATCGTTTCGGCGCGCGAGGGGCGCCGGGTCGAAGTCGCAGAAATACTATCGAAGGATTGAGAAGGAAACCGTTCATGAAAGCAGGATCGTTACTTGTCTGGGCGCTCCTCGCGGCGGTCGTCCAGGCGCAGGAGCCATCATTCCCCCAAAAGGGTCCGATAGAGATCACGGTTCTCTTCCCCGCCGGGACGTCGGCCGACGTGACCGCCCGCCTGCTGGCCGACGGCATGTCGAAGCAGCTCGGCGCCAAGGTGCTCGTGGTCAACCGCCCGGGCGCCGGGGGCGCAATCGGCTACAAATACGTTGCGGCTCAGAAGGCGGACGGGTATTCCGTCGTCTGGAATTCCAACTCGATCTCCACCACCTACCATTCCGGAATGCTGCCGTTCGACTATCGCGCCTTCGACACGGTGGCGCGCGTGCTGGTCGAGTCGCCGGTGATCGCGGTGCGCGGCGACTCGAAGTGGAAGACGCTCGCCGAGCTCGTCGCCGAGGCGAAATCGCGACCCAAGCAGGTCACGGTCGGCAATTCGGGGATCGGCAGCCACACCCATATTTCCTCGGTCGCGCTGTTCAAGGCCGCGGGCACCGAGGTCGTGGACGTGCCGTTCGGGGCCGCGCAAGTCGTGCCGAGCCTGCTCGGCGCGCAGGTGGACGCAGTGGTGCAATTGCCCGCGGCTCTGTCCGGGTACGCGAAGACGGGCCAGGTACGCCTGCTTGCCGTGCTGATCTCGGGCCGCGATCCCGCGTTCTCCGATGTGCCCAGCGCACGCGAGCAGGGTTTCGACGTGTCGCTCGAGGCCTGGCGCGGCATCGCGGTGCCGAAAGGCACGCCGAAGGCCGCCATCGCCGCCCTCGAGGGGGCGATCCGGAAAACCGCGGAGAGCCCCGATTTCGCTCAGGCGAGCGAAAGACTGGGCGTGCGTCCCGCGTTCATGCCGGCGGAGGAGTTCCGAAACCTGGTCGCGAAGGAAGACGCGGAGCTCGCGCGCATCATGCAGCTCATCGGCTTGAAGAAATAGGGCGCCTGGAGCGCGTCGGCGCGGCGTCGGCGCGGACAGCGCTCGCCCGCCTCACCATGTCCTGCCAGAGCCTGGACGTGTCCTTCAGGAAAACCGTGTCGGCTTCGGCTTCGGTGACGAGCCAGTCGCCGCGGTCGAGTTCTCCCCGCAGCTGGCCCGGGGCCCATCCGGAGTAGCCCGCGAAGAAGCGGATCTTCGGCGGAGGGTTGTTGAGCAGCGCGTCGATCGAGTCCGGCACGACCGCGAGGTACAGCCCCGGAAGCATCGTCACGGCCGCGCCGGCAAACTTGTCAGCCTGGAATACGGCGAACAAGCCTTGAGGCGCCACCGGCCCGCCGAAGAATATCGGCTCCTTGAAGGGTTTGAAGCGCTCGCTCGGCAACATTTCGGCGAGCGAGCGGTTGGTGGGCCGGTTGATGATGACGCCGGTTGCTTCCGCGCCTTCCTCGTGGGTGACAAGGACCACCGTCTCCCGGAAATTCGGGTCGGGCATCCCCGGTCTTGCGATGAGGAACTGCGTCTTGGAGGAGCCTTGCGCGTGGGCGGCCGTCGCGAGGACGAGAAGCGCGAGAAACGCGAAAAGGCCGGCTCGACACGAGCGCTTCATCCGGGGGTCCAGGCGGTCACCGCCCGCGCACGCCGCAGCAGCTCTTCCCAGAGTCTTGCCGGATCCTTGCGGAACACGAGCGCGGGGTCGGCCTCGAGCACGTACCACAATCCCCGGTCGACCTCCTGGCGCAGCTCCCCCGGCCGCCAGGCGACATAGCCGACGTAGTAGCGCGCTTCGTTGGGCGTCTCCTCGATGATGTGGTCGACGACCGCGCCTTGAATTGCGAGAAACAGCTCTTTCATCATCTGGATCGATCCTGGGCCGGGCGTGTGGTCGGTGTGAACCACCGCGAAGATCGCCTGGGGCAGCATAGGCCCGCCGAAGTACACCGGATCGCGCACGAGCTTGGAGGGGGCGTGCTCGGGGAACAGGGTCGAGAGCGAGCGTCCGGTGGGGCGATTGATAATGACGCCGACGTGCCGGTTGTTGTCGACAGGCACGGCAAGCAGCACCGCTCCGCGGTAATTCGGATCGACCAGACGCGGTGTCGCCACCAGCGTCACGGTGCCGTCCTGATCGCCTTCCTGAGAATGGGCGCTCATGCCGGGCAGACAGGCGAGCACGGCCAAAACGGCGATACGCAGCATCGATCTCCCCAGGCTATTCACTTTCTCTCCGGAGTTTAGCCGAAGAACCGGGTCTTTGGAGAGCCGCCAGCTGCGCGCGTCGAAAACAAGCGGCCACATGGTCGTTGACCATTCCAACCGCCTGCATATAGGCGTACACGATGGTCGACCCGACGAAACGGAAGCCGCGACGCTTCAGGTCCTTGCTGATCGCGTCCGACACCGGCGTATGGGCTGGCACCTGCTTCATGCTTTGCCTGCGATTCTGCAGCGGACGTCCGTCCACGAAGCCCCACAGATAGGCGTCGAACGAGCCGAATTCCCGCCGCACTTCGAGGAAGGCCCGGGCGTTTCCGATCGCCGATTCGATCTTGAGGCGGTTTCGCACGATTCCCGGATCGGCCATCAATCTCTTCACGTCGCGTGTGCCGAAGCGCGCGAGCTTTGCAGGGTCGAACCGGGCGAAGGCCCTGCGGTAGTTGTCGCGTTTGTTGAGGATCGTCGACCATGAGAGTCCTGCTTGTGCGCCTTCTAGGATCAGGAACTCGAACAGTCGCCGATCGTCGTGGACCGGGACTCCCCATTCCTCGTCGTGGTAGCGAAGATATTGCTCGCTTCCCAGGCACCAGGGGCAGCGGCGCTTGGCGTCGACTTCGTTCATCGCTCCATGATACCGTTTGAGCACTCACTGGGAGGGGCGGACCCGTTGCTGGTGGCGATCGATATCGGAGGCACATTCACCGACCTGATGGCTTTCGATGAAGCCACCGGTCGTTTCGCGCAAGCCAAGAGCCTCACCACGCCAACCCAGCTCGTCCAGGGGATCATCGATTGTCTGCGCATGAGCGCAGTCGATATCGCCGGGGTCAGCGAGCTGATCCACGGCTC
>VBDE01000186.1 GCA_005883665.1 Betaproteobacteria bacterium | reverse complement strand
AGACCCTTCGGCCAGTTCCGGCTCGCCACGACCATCGCGTGCCCCCGCATCGCCGCCGTCGGACTGACGAAAACCGCGAGCTGAAAACCGTCCAGGCGCGCAACCAGACTCGAGACCGCTGCTGCATTTTCCGGAGGTAGGATCTCGATGGTGGGAAACAGAATCGGGTCTGCACCTGCGGCGCGGATTCGCTCGGCAAGCGCCAAAGCGTGCTCCCGCGGGCGAGTGACCACGATACCGCGGCCCGAGAGCGGTCCTGCGATCATGACAAAGACGCGAGAATCGCGTCTGCGCCGAGGGCCCGGAGTCTTGCCGCGAGCGTCTCACCCAGTTTTTCCGGCGTCGCGATCGGCCCGCTCAATTCCGCGCGCACCACCTTGCTGCCGTCGGGCATCGCCACGAGGCCCCGCAGGCGAATCTCCGCCCCGTTTGCCACCGCGTATGCCGCGAGCGGCAGCTGGCAATCGCCCGACAATGCGCGGCTCAGCGCTCGCTCGGCGCGCACGCAGGCCGTAGTGTCGGAGTCTCCGAGCGGAGCCAGTCGCTGCCGCAGTTCGCCTCGGTCCGCCCGGCACTCGATCACGAGCGCGCCCTGCCCGGGCGCGGGCAAGCTCTCCTCGGGCTCGAGCATCGCTCGGATTCGCGCCGCGAGACCGAGCCGCTTGAGCCCCGCTGCGGCGAGCACGACCGCCTGGAATTCTCCCCGATCGAGCTTCGCGAGCCGCGTGTCGAGATTGCCGCGCAGCGGTTTCACCTGCAGCCCCGGATAGCGCTCGCGCAACTGCGCCTCGCGCCGCAGGCTGGAAGTTCCAACGACGCTTCCCGGCGGCAGCGCTTCGAGGCTCGCGCTCAGGTTCGATACAAGGCAGTCGCGCGGGTCCTCTCTCGCGGTGATCGCCGCCAGGCAAAAGCGCCCGGGCAGGCGCATCGGAACGTCCTTCGCTGAGTGCACGGCAAGATCGGCCCGCCCGTCCTCGAGCGCGGCCTCGAGTTCCCTGACGAAAAGGCCCTTGCCGCCGATCTGGGCGAGGGGCCGGTCGACGATCTGGTCGCCTCGCGTCGTGATGCCGAGGATGCTCACCTCGCAATGCGGATACAGGCGCTTGAGCTCGCCTGCGACATGCTCGGACTGCCACATCGCGAGCCGGCTCCTGCGCGACGCAATGACGATGCGTTCAGAACCCTGACTCAACTCTTGTTCCCTAGCTCACCAGCGACTTGACCTGTGCCCATAGCCTGCGGCTCACCGGCAGCCTTTCGTCGATGCCCTCCAAGACCACCGACCATCCGACTTCGCCTTCGGTCTCGGCGGCGCGCTCGACACCGCGGATCCATCGCCGCGCCACCAGACAATTGCGATGAATTCGCACGAACACGCCGCTGAATTCCTGCTCGAGCTGCGTAAGCGACTCCTCGACCAAGTGCTCGCCGGCGCGGGTCCGCAGGGTGACGTATTTGAGCTCAGCTCTGAGATAAATCACATCCGAGACACGCACGAGAGTCATGCGTCCGCGCTCGGCAACGCTGAAGTAGCGCCGCGGAGCCGGATCGATGCTCTCGAGCACGCCGCGCGCCAACCGTGCGCCGTTTGCGGCCTTCTTCAGAGCCGTGAGAAGCCGTACCGCGCGAACCGGCTTGGTCAGGTAGTCCACGGCGTTGACCTCAAACGCCTCGACCGCGTACCTATCGTGCGCCGTGACGAAAATCACGGCGGGCGGCCGCTCCAGAACCTGCAGATGCCTTGCAAATTCGATTCCGCTCATTTCAGGCATGTGGATGTCGACCAGGACGATCTCCGCTTCCGCCGCGGCGACGATTTGCAGGCCCTCCACTCCGTTCGCCGCTTCGCCCGCGATAGAATGCGGCAGTTCCCCGCGGCAGTCCTCCAGAAGCTCGCGCAGGCGGCTGCGAGCCGGTTCCTCGTCGTCGACGATGATCACTCGGAGCGGGGTCATAGGCTGGTGCGATAGGGCATCGCGATGCCGATCTCGTAGCGACCGTCGGCGATACGCGTGTCCAAGCTTGCCTCGACGTCGAAATGGAGCTGCAGGCGCTCGCGGATGTTGGCAAGCGCCATGTGATTTCCCTGGCGATGTTGATAGTCTTCGTGGTAGGGATTGGCCAAATGCAGCCAGAGGCGGTCGTTCCGGCGCTCGATGCGCACCTCGATCACACCGGGCGCGGTTCCCGGCTCGATTCCGTGGTAGACGGCGTTTTCCACCAGAGGCTGTAGGAGCATCGGCGGCACCAGAGCCTCCTCGATGGCCGGATCCAACCGCCAATCGACCCTGAGGCGCTCGCCCAGGCGCAGCTGCTCCAGGTTGAGATATTGACGGCACAACGAGAGCTCGTCCCCGAGAGCGATCAGCTCACGGTTGTCGACCATGACAGTGCGGAACAGTTCCGCCAGATCCTCCAGAGCGCCCTCGGCTCGCTTCGGATCCTTGCGAATCAGGGAAAGCACGGCGTTCAGAGTGTTGAAGAGGAAATGCGGCCGGATGCGGGCCTGAAGGGCCTGCAGCCGCGCCTCAGAAATCGCCGGCGAAAATGCACGGTTGCGGAGGTAGAAATACCAAGCGATGGCTGCTGTCCCCAGTGCCGCGTGGCCGAGGCTCCAAGCGAGTTCGCGCCAATCACCGTTTCCGCCGAGCAGAGATTGGAACGGGAAGAGCGCCGCGGTTACCGCAAGCACGATCGCAAGGACCGCCAGCAGACCGTGAACGTATGCGAGCCGCTCGAGCAGCGCGGACCCCGCGTAAAGCACGATCACCACGATGAGCAATATCGGTTCGAGCGACCCTGCGATCTCGGTGACTTTCGCGGCGAACTCGCCGATCTCCCGCGAGCGCGCCAGAGCGAAAAGCAGGGCGAGCGCGTTGACGGAAAGCAGGATGCGCGAAATCACACCCAGATTGCGGAAGTCCGGCAGGGCGTAGGGCAGGTCGTTTTGCCGTATACTTTGCACTTTTGTGCGGACGCAAAAGTCGACGCTTGCGGCGATGAACCGCGCGCTTCACGACTTCGGTGCATTTTACAGGCAACCATGGCAGCGAAGCCCAAACCCGGCAAGGAACTCTGGTCTGGGCGGTTCGCCGAACCGGTATCCGAACTCGTCAGGCGCTACACCGCCTCGGTCCGTTTTGACCGGCGCCTCGCGCCCCAAGACATCCGGGCGTCCCTTGCGCATGCGCGCATGCTCCGCGCCGTTAGGATCTTGACGGCGGCGGATCTCAAAGCGATCGAGACCGGCCTTTCCAGGATCTCCCGCGAAGTCGAAACGGGACGGTTTCGCTGGTCGCTCGCGGCCGAGGATGTCCACGTCAATATCGAGCGGCGGCTGATCGCTCTCGTCGGGGAGGCCGGCAAGCGCCTCCACACCGCCCGCTCCCGCAACGACCAGGTCGCAACCGACCTGCGGCTGTGGCTGCGCGAGGCGATCGACGAGATCAGGGGCCTCGTGCGAAAGGTGCAGCGGGAGCTCCTCGATCAGGCGGAAAAACATGCCGCCACCGTGATGCCGGGTTTCACTCACCTGCAGGTCGCTCAACCGGTGACTTTCGGGCATCACCTGCTTGCGTATTTCGAGATGCTCGAGCGCGACCGCGCACGCCTTGCCGACTGCCGGAGGCGCGTGAACTGCCTCCCGCTCGGGGCCGCGGCGCTCGCCGGAACCTCCTTTCCGATCGACCGCGCGAAGGTCGCTCGCGAGCTGGGGTTCGAGACGGTGAGCGAAAACTCCCTCGACGCGGTCTCCGATCGCGACTTCGCGATCGAATTCTGCGCCTGTGCGGCGCTTGCAATGATTCATCTCTCGCGCTTTTCCGAGGAGCTGATCCTCTGGAGCAATCCGCGCTTCGGTTTTGTCGCCCTGGCGGAACGCTTTTGCACCGGCTCGTCGATCATGCCCCAGAAGAAAAACCCCGACGTTCCCGAGCTCGCGCGCGGCAAGACCGGAAGGCTCGCAGGCGATCTCGTCGCGCTGCTCACGCTGATGAAGGGACAAGCCCTTGCGTACAACAAGGACAATCAGGAGGACAAGGAACCGTTGTTCGACGCGGCGGATACCCTGCGCGACACGCTCGCCGTTTTCTCCGAATTGATCGCCGGCATCCAGGTCAACGCGGCTGCGATGCGGGCTGCGGCCAAGGAGGGCTTCGCCACGGCGACAGATTTTGCCGACTACCTGGTAAGAAAGGGGCTCGCGTTTCGCGATGCTCACGAAGCGGTGGCGCGGGCGGTGCGCTTCGCCGAAAAATCAGGGGTGGATTTGGAGCAGTTGCCGCTTACGGAGATGCGCCGTTTCTCTTCCAAAGTGGAAAAAGACGTCTACCGCGTCCTCACGCCCGAGGGCTCGGTCGCGAGCCGCTCCCACATCGGCGGCACCGCCCCCGCGCAGGTGCGTGCTGCGATCAGGCGCGCCCGCAGCAAATTGTTGAAGGCGGACCCGGCACCGTGATCCCGCAGTGATGGGAAGCCTTTCGGGAGAGCTTCTCGCCACACTGCAGACATCCGTTTCAGATGTGGCGGGCCCATTCCGAATCGAGCGCGCCACACCCGTCGCGGGAGGCTGCATCCATCGCTGCTTCATGCTCGAGGGCGGGGGGCACAGATACTTCGCCAAGACAAACGATCGCTCGGCACTCGACAGTTTCGCCGCGGAGGCCGACGGCCTCGCGGCGCTCGCCGCAGCCGGTGCCCGGGTTCCCGCCGCTCTGTGCCGAGGACAAGCGGACGAGCACGCGTTCCTGGTACTCGAGCACCTGGAAATGCGCGGAAACGGGGATTACGCTGCGTTGGGGCGCTCGCTCGCCATGGTGCACTCGGTTCATGGGGAAACTTTCGGCTGGCACCGGGACAATTACATTGGTAGAACGACGCAGCTCAACCGGCGATCACCTTCCTGGAGCGACTTCTGGCGCGAAGCGCGGCTGGAACCTCAGCTCGAGCTCGCGAGGAAAAACGGCCTCGGGAGGGATCTCGTGGGCAAGGGAGAGCGGCTTGCCGAAGCTCTGCCCCGGCTGCTCTCTCAGCATGCGCCCGCTGCATCGCTCCTGCACGGCGATCTATGGAGTGGAAATTCGGGCTTTCTCGCGGACGGCACGCCGGTGCTTTTCGATCCCGCCGTATATTGCGGAGACCGTGAAACGGACATCGCGATGACCGAGCTCTTCGGGGGATTTCCGCAGGCGTTCTATTCCGCTTACCGCGAAGCTGCGCCCCTCGATCACGCTTACGCGGTCAGAAAGACGCTCTACAACCTGTACCATGTGCTGAACCACGCGAATCTCTTCGGCGGCGGCTACGCGGCGCAGGCGGAGACGATGATCGACCGCCTCCTCGCTGAAGTGCGATAGTGGGGAATCTTGCTAAGAGGTGGTTTTTTCGCCGGTGAGAAGCTTCTGCAGCTCTCCGGACTGGTACATCTCGCGCATGATGTCGGAGCCGCCCACAAACTCGCCGTTGACATAGAGCTGGGGGATCGTCGGCCAATTGGCGTATTCCTTGATGCCCTGGCGGATCTCCGGCTCCTCGAGCACGTTGATCGTGAACACTTGCTCGACCCCGCAGGCCTTCAGGATCTGCACCGCATTGGCGGAGAAGCCGCATTGCGGAAATTGCGGGGTGCCTTTCATGTAGAGCACGACCGGATGACCGGTCACCTGCTGCTTGATGCGATCTTGCGCGTCCATGTCTATTTCCCGAATAGCTGAGAACAAGTATCAGGCATTTTAGCGCCCTCGACACGGTCAATCAAGCCAGCGGCCGGTGCACACGCGCGGCCATCCCGCGAGATCCTGAAAGTCGCTGACGTCCGCGTAGCCCAGTTCGAGAAGCAGCTCGACGCACCGATCTTTCTGATCGTGCCCGTGTTCCAAGAGCAGCCAGCCGCCGGCCCGGAGCCGGGTTCGCGCGTCCGCGGCGATCTTGCGGATGCAGTCGAGGCCATCCTCGCCGCCAACGAGGGCAAGACGAGGCTCGAAGCGCACGTCGCCTCGTTCCAGATGAGCGTCTCCCGCCGCGACGTAAGGCGGATTTGACACGATCAGGTCGAACTGCTCCGACCCGAGCGCATCGAACCAGTCGCTGAGAACAAAGGCGATCTCGACCCCGTGGTCGCGCGCGTTGCGGCGCGCGAGGGCGAGGGCCGCCTCGGAAACATCCGTGGCGACGATTCCGAGCCCGGGTCGCTCGGTAGCGAGAGCGATGGCAATCGCACCGCTGCCCGTTCCGAGCTCCAGCACGCGCGCCGGTGCGAGAAGTCGCTCGAGCGCAAGCTCGACCAGGCGCTCGGTTTCCGGGCGGGGGATCAGGACCTCCGGGGTCACCCGCAGTGCCAGGCCGTAGAACTCCCGCCAGCCCGTAATGTAGGAAACGGGTTCGCCCGCGCGCCGCCGTGCGAACCGAGCGTGCGCAGAGCGCGCTCTGGATGAATCGACCGCTTCTTCGGCGCGAGCGATGAGCCGGACGCGCTCGCAGCCGAGGACCGAGCAAAGCAACAACTCGGCGTCCAATCGCGGTAATCCGGACTCGCGCAGCAAGCCGCCTATCGTTGCGCCTGTTTCGACCGTGTTCACTCCGGGACCCTGTTTTCAGCGCTCTTCGGCGAACGCGGCGAGCTGCTCGGTCTGGTGCTCTGCGAGGAGCGCCTGCGTGAGCTGCGAAAGATCGCCGTCCATGATGTCGTTGATCTTGTAGAGGGTAAGACCGATGCGGTGGTCGGTGACCCTTCCCTGCGGGAAATTATAAGTGCGGATGCGCTCGGAACGGTCGCCCGAGCCGATCAAGGATTTGCGCGTGGCGGCTTCCTTCGCCTGCTGCTCGCGCCGCTGCTTGTCCTTGATGCGCGCCGCGAGCACCGCGAGCGCCTTTTCCTTGTTCTTGTGCTGCGAGCGCGCGTCCTGGCATTCCACGACGATTCCGGTCGGTAGATGCGTGACTCGCACGGCGGAGTCGGTCTTGTTGACGTGCTGGCCGCCGGCGCCTGAAGCGCGGTAAGTGTCGATGCGAAGGTCCGAGGGATTCAGTACGACGTCGCCGATCGCGCTCGCCTCGGGCAGGACGGCGACCGTGCAGGCCGAGGTGTGAATGCGGCCCTGGGTCTCGGTGGCGGGCACTCTCTGGACGCGATGGCCGCCGGATTCGAATTTGAGCTTGGAGTAGGCGCCTTGCCCGATCACGCGCGCGATGATCTCCTTGTACCCGCCGGCATCGCCCGGCGACTCCGATATCACCTCCACTTGCCAGCCCTGGCGTTCCGCGTAGCGCGAGTACATGCGAAAGAGGTCGCCCGCGAAGAGCGCCGACTCATCCCCGCCGGTCCCGGCGCGGATCTCGAGGAAGATGTTGCGCTCATCGTTGGGGTCCTTCGGCAGGAGCAGCTTCTGCAGCTGCGATTCGAGCGCTGCGAGACGCTCGCGGCCCACTTTGATCTCGCTTTCCGCGTAGCTTCTCATTTCGGGATCGTCGAGTAGGTCCTGCGCTTCGGCGACATGCTGCTCGGTGTCGCGATACTTGTTGAAAAGTTCGACCACGGGCTCGAGCTCCGCATGCTCGCGCGAAAGCTTGCGAAACTGCTCCAGGTCGCGCGTCGCGCTCTCGGAAGAAAGAAGCGCGCCGATGTCCTGGAGCCGCTGGCGCGCTTGATCGAGCTTGGCCGCGACGCTGGTCTTCATCGACTCACGAGCGGGCGCCCGAGCTAATCGCCCGCGCGCAGGCGATACAACCGTGCTACGAGCGCCTTGAGCGACTCGGCTGCCTCGCCACTTTGGTTGAGAGCCTCGGTAGGAGCGTGCATCAATTTGTTGGTAAGGCCGTGCGAGAGCGTCTCGAGCACTGTTTTTGGATCGTCGCCCCGCGCGAGCATCCGTGCGGCACGCTCGACTTCGCGGCAGCGCGCTTCCTCGGCCGATTCTCGCAGCTGGCGGATGAGCGGCACCATTTCGCGCGTCTTCATCCAGTGCAGGAAGGACCCTACCTGCGACTCGATGATCGCCTCGGCCTGCGCGACGGCCGATTGGCGCGAGTCGATGCCCTCGCGCACCGTCGCGGCGAGGTCGTCGATGGTATAGAGAAATACGTCGTCCATCGCCGCTACCTCGGCTTCGATGTCCCGGGGGACGGCGAGGTCTACCATGAAAATCGGACGGTGGCGGCGAGCGCGTACCGTGCGCTCCATCGTGCCCTTGCCGATGATCGGCAGCGAGCTCGCGGTGCAGGAAAGGATGATGTCGTATTCCGGCAAGCGCTCGGGCAGGTCGCGCAGCTCGATCGACTCCGCGTTGAAGCGGCGCGCAAGCGCTTCAGCTCGATCCAGCGTGCGGTTCGCCACCGCCATGCCGCGCGGCCGCTGCGCGGCGAAGTGGGTTGCGGCGAGCTCGATCATCTCGCCCGCGCCGACCAGCAGCACCTTCTGCTCGGCTAGGCTCGGAAATATCCGGGCCGCGAGCTTTACCGCAGCAGCCGCCATCGAGACGACGTTGGCGCCGATGCCGGTATTGCTGCGCACTTCCTTCGCCACCGCAAAAGAGCGCTGGAAAAGCTTGTTGAGAAGCGTCCCGAGCGTACCGGCGGACTCGGCGACTCGAACCGCCTCTTTCATCTGGCCGAGGATCTGCGGTTCGCCGACCACCATGGAATCGAGACCGGAGGCGACGCGAAACGCGTGCCGAACCGCTTCGCCCTGCGGGAGGGTATAGAGGTAGGGCTTCAGCTCCTGGGGCTGGACGCGGTGATAGCCGGCGAGCCATTCGAGTGCGGCCTGCGGTTCGCCCAGTGCGCAGTAAAGCTCGGTGCGGTTGCACGTCGAAAGGATTGCAGCCTCCCTGACCGGCTCGCGTAGAGTCAGCTCCGCAAGCGCCGATCGAAGGCGCTCGGCGTGAAACGCCACGCGCTCACGTATCGCAAGTGGAGCGGTCTGGTGATTCAATCCGAGCGTGAATAGCTGCATGGCGAGAGCGGTCTACGTGACCTGCTATTATAAGCTAGCGAGTTCGGAGGCCCGCAGGAGTGACTGCGGCCAAGGTGTTCCGCCCAAACATTTGCGTTGGGAGCAGTGAATATGACCGAGCTTCCTCCTCAGCTGCGACAGGTCCGGGACTTTTTCTTCAAACAGGCCTTGGCCCTTTCACCGGAGCGCTCCTACCTTCACCAGCCGGAGCTCATCAAGAACCAGACGATCTTCCGGCTTGAGGATCTTCGCAAGCACCTCAACAATCCTTTCCTGGATCTGGACTTCGTGCAGATCATCGATAGGGGGCAACTCGTCGATCTGCGCGCGGCGCGCTGTTTCAAGATCGTGCAGCGGCGTCAAATCAAGTTTGTGAATCGTCTTGTACTGCAGCAGCACCTGGAAAACGGGGCCGCTTGCCTGCTTGAAGGCGTCGACATCCTGGAACCGCAAGTCAACCAGCTGGCGACCGCCCTCGACCGGGCGCATTCATGCACGTTCAGCAACGCGGTGGTGTTCTTTTCCCAGCGCGGCACCGAAGCGTACCGGGGCCATCTCGATACGGATGACGTGCTCGCGATTCACCTCGCCGGGGCCAAGAAATGGCGGCTGCACCGGCGCCAGCCGCCTCGCCGGACCCATCTGGTCGAGCTGGGGGAATCGGAAATGGGGCCGCTCGATGTCGAGCTTGTGATGCACGCCGGAGACGTGTTGTTCCTGCGCAGCGGCACGCCGCACCAGGTCGAGACGGTCGGCGACTATTCCCTGCACCTTTCCTTTGACCTCTGCGACCGCGCCGCGGGCATCGAAACCCTGTTCGATCTGTTGCTCAAGCGTTACGACCGCGATTCCCTGAGGCCGTATGGCGCCGTAAGCGAAGTGCTTGAAAAAGTAGCCTCGCTGGGCCGAACCGAAGAATTCAGGCACGAGATCGAAACCCTTCAGCAGCAGCACAAGGCCAGCTACCAAGAGTTCCGGCGATCGGTCGCCACGAGCCGCGTGAGTTTTTTCGACTCGCTCATTGCCGCGGAAGAAACCAAAACCCAGCAGCGCTGAACCGGATGGACGTCATCGGGTGGATGGTGGCCAAGGCCGGAATCGAACCAGCGACACACGGATTTTCAGTCCGCTGCTCTACCAACTGAGCTACTTGGCCAGGCCGGTGCGTCCGGAAACCGGAGCGCGCGGAAAAGGAGCGCGATTATACGGGGAAAGTCTTGGCACCGCCAAGAAGCGGTGTACCTCAGCACTCCCATGGAGCAAAAAAAGCCCGCCTCGCGGGCGGGCTTCCATTGGATCGGACGACGCGGCGTCTATTTGCGCGCCGGCATCATCCCCTCTTGCCAAATGCTGTGCTTGCGCGTCTCCGGCATGAGGAAGAGGCCAAGCACGAAGCACACCGCCGGTACCGCAATCGGATAGATCAGCGCGCTGCCGAGGCTGCCCGTGGCCTGAAAGGCGGCGGAAGTGATGAAGGGCACCAGCCCGCCTCCCCAGCCGTTGCCGATGTGATACGGGACGGACACCGACGTGTAGCGGATCCTGCCTGGAAAGTACTCAGCCAGGAACGCCCCGATCGGGCCGTACACCATGCCCACGTACGACACGAGAATAAAAATGATGAAGATTGCGACGGGATAATTGATTGCGCCGGGCTTGGTGACCGTTCCCAGCCACGAATACAACGGATAGTAGGTGACCGCCGCGAGCAGGAAACCTCCCAAGATCACGGGCTTGCGGCCGATCAGGTCGGACAGCCAGCCGAAGAAGATCAAGGTCGGGGATGCAAGCAGCAGCGCGGCTCCCACGATGTAGGCCGTGGTCAGCGGGTCCACCTTCGAAACCTGCTGCAGGTAGTACAAGGCCCAGAACTGTCCGCTGTACCAGACCACGCCCTCCCCGATCACCACGATGCTGGCGATCAGTACGAATTTGATGTTCGCACTGAGGAAGGCTTCCTTCCACGGATTCTTGGTCATCTGGCCCTTGGCCTTGATCTCCTGGAAGATCGGCGTTTCCTGGAGCTGCAGCCGGATGTAGATTGCGATCGCCACCAGCAGGAAGGAAATCAGGAACGGAACGCGCCACGCCCAGGCATTGAATGCGTCGTTACCGAAGTAGGTGCGGCACCCGATGATCACCGCCAGCGATACCACGATCCCGAGAGTCGGAGAGGTTTGCAGCCAGCCGGTGTAATAACCGCGGCGTTCGTCCGAGACATGCTCGGCGACATAAGTGATCGCGCCTCCATACTCGCCGCCCAGGCACAGCCCTTGGATCATCCGCAGGGCGAAGAGGAGGAAGGCGGCGGTCAGCCCGATCGATTCGTAGGTCGGGATCAATCCGATACATCCGGTGCCTACCCCCATGCCGGTCAGAGTGATGAGGAACGTGTACTTGCGGCCGACACGGTCGCCCAGCCATCCGAAGAGGAATGCGCCCAGCGGACGGATCAGGAATCCGGCCGTGAACAGCGCGATCGTGCTCAGCAGAGCCGCGACCGGGTGGGACTTTTCAAAAAACTTGACCGACAAGACCGCGGCCAAGCTACCGAAGATATAGAAGTCGTACCATTCGATGACGTTTCCCACTGACGCGGCGACGATCACGGTCCGGAAGTTCTTCGGGATCTGACTTGCCATAGCTGTCCTCCTCGTTTTTTGGAAAAAACCCCCTCAGCACGCTGGTGAGGTTGTCGAGTGTATTTTCAGATGGCCCCCGGCACAACCTGCGCGCGATGCTAACAGGCAATGCGTCAGGTCGTCCAGCCCCTTGTAGCCCGAGCGGCTCAGAGGACGGCGAAGAGCCTTCGGTACCAGGAAACAAAAAGCCCCGCCGAGGCGGGGCTTTGATCTTCCGAGGAAGGGTAACTCGCTACCCGAGTTACATATCCATCCCTTCCATTCCACCCATTCCGCCCATTCCGTGAGCATGGCCTCCGGCATTCTTCTTGTCTTCGACCAGCTCGGCCACCATCGCCTCGGTGGTGAGGAGCAGTCCGGCAACCGAAGCCGCGTTTTGCAGCGCGGTGCGGCTCACCTTGGTCGGGTCGAGCACGCCCATCTCGACCAAATCGCCGAACTGCTCCGTCTGGGCATTGAAGCCGAAGTTGCCTTTCCCTTCCGCAATCTTGTTCATCACGACCGAAGGCTCGGCACCGGAGTTGGCCACGATCTGGCGCAGCGGCTCCTGAGCGCGACCCGGGCGCGGATATAGGCCACGCCGCCGCCGGCGACGATGCCTTCCTCGACCGCCGCGCGCGTGGCGTGCAAGGCGTCTTCGACGCGCGCCTTCTTTTCCTTCATCTCGACTTCGGTCGCTGCACCGACCTTGATGACCGCCACGCCACCCGCGAGCTTGGCTACTCGCTCTTGCAGCTTCTCTTTGTCGTAGTCGCTGGTCGCTTCCGATCGCCTCGTCCGCGTTCGCCGATATGGCGCCGACCTGCGCAATTTCCTTGCTCGTGGTGCAGGGCTTGGATAGCTTCTTCAGCTCCTCGACGACGGCGATGACCGCCTTGTCGATCCCGCGTTTCAGATCCATCGGGTTCATTCCGGAGGCGACGAACTTCATGCCTTCTTTCACGATCGATTGGGCGAGCACGGTCGCGGTGGTCGTGCCGTCCCCCGCAACATCCGAAGTTTTCGAGGCGACTTCCTTCACCATCTGAGCGCCCATGTTCTCGAACTTGTCCTTCAGCTCGATTTCCTTGGCGACCGACACGCCGTCCTTGGTCACGGTGGGCGCCCCGAAGGAGCGCTCCAGCACCGAAATCTGCTTTTCCGCGTTGTTGATGAAATACGGCGAGTGATACCCCCGGTCGAACTGCATTCCTTCGACCACCTCGAGCTCGTTCTCCAGACCCTTGCCGTCCTCGACGGTGATCACGCCTTCCTTGCCGACTTTGTCCATCGCATCGGAGATGATCTTGCCGATCGCCTCGTCCGCGTTCGCCGATA
>VBDE01000299.1 GCA_005883665.1 Betaproteobacteria bacterium | reverse complement strand
AACGCCTCTGCATCGTTCGAGGTTTCAAGCAAATCGCCTTCAGTCGATTTTTTCCGGCTTCGGCCTCGGCGCGGGCCCGAGAGCCGCGCGCGCCGGCATGCGATCGATGGCGATGAGGCTCGCGTACTTGGTGACGAGTTGATGCGTGAGCGCGAGCTCGATGGCTTTCGCGCGCGCCTCCCCGGCGCCCGCTCCCTCGCGGACGGCGTCCATCTTCATCGGCGGGCGTTCGCCCGGCTCCGCGCCGCGCGCCTCGGCCGCCATCAGCATTACGCATGCGCCGAGAACCACGGCCGCGGCGACACCGATGCAGAACGTGAGGAACAGCGTCGCGAGAAAATCGACGACGATCGGGCGTACCCTGGACCTGCTGCTTGAAGCTTCCATCTCCGATCTCCTTTTGTGCAGTACCCGCTTCGGGCCTTGCCCGGTATTGAAGCGCCCGAAAAGGGCTCCGCCGGGCGAAGAAGATGGAAAGCTCACGAAGAATTGTGGCAGGAAGATGGCAGCGCGCCGAGTCGAGGCCGGGAGGAGAAGGAATGCGCTATATTCAGCGCGGATTTGTTTCCCCTCCTCGACGAGGAGGGGATAAAACCAAGTCAACCATGCCCCGCCGCATCGCCATCGTCGAAGACGACGCCGCAATCCGCGCCAACTACGCGGACGCGCTCAGGAAACACGGTTACGAAGTGAGCGCCTTCGGCGCGCGCGGCGAAGCGATGGCCGCGTTTCGCTCCAGGTTCCCCGATCTCGCCGTGATCGACATCGGCCTGGGCGAGGAGCCCGACGGGGGCTTCACGCTGTGCCGCGAGCTCCGCGCCCTCGCTCCCAGCCTGCCGATCCTTTTTCTCACCGCGCGCGACTCGGACTTCGACGCGGTCTCGGGCCTGCGCCTGGGCGCGGACGACTATCTCACCAAGGACGTGAGCCTTCCGCACCTGCTCGCGCGCATCTCGGCGCTGTTTCGCAGGATCGATGCGCTGCGCGAGCCGAAGGCGGCCGAGGAAGTGCTCGAGCGCGGGGCCCTGAAGCTCGACGCGAAGCGCTTCACCGCGTCGTGGAAAGACAGGCCAGTCGGGCTGACGCTCACCGAGTTCTGGATGGTGCACACGCTCGCAAAATTCCCGGGCCACGTGAAAGACCGCGAGGGTCTCATGCGCGAGGCGAATCTGGTCGTGGACGAGGGCACGATCACCTCGCACGTGAAGCGCATCCGCAGGAAATTCGCCGCGGTCGATCCCGCGTTCGAGCAGATCGACACGGTGTACGGCATGGGCTACCGCTGGAAGGCGTGAAGGACTTCAATTTCAGCCTTCGCACCAAGCTCGCGCTGGTGGCGCTGGTGCTCCTTGCGCTGCCCTGGGCGGGTTACAACTACGTGCGCGAGATGGAGCGGTTTCTGCTCGAAGGCCAGGAGCAGGCGCTGCTCGCCACGGCGCGCGCCGTGGCCACCGCCCTCCATGATCGCCCGAAGCTCATGCGCGCACCTCCGCCGCGCGACACCGACGTGCGGCGCGAGGCCGAGGAAGAGCTGCGGCGCCTTGCCGCCGAGCGCGGTGAGCCGCCCGACGAGGGCTCCGGGCCCGCGCTGATCATCGACCGCGAAGAGTCCGCCGGGCGGAGCGAAACAGAGGAGATCGCCGAGATCCTGAAGGGCGTGGAGCGGACCACCTCGCGCATCTGGGTGGTGACGCGCGACCTGCGCGTGCTCGCGCTCGCCGGTAGCCTGCGGCGCGAAGGGGGCGAGTCCGAAGGAACCTTCACGCGGCGCGTGCTCGGCTGGCTGATCCCGCGCCCGAACGAAGATTTCGACGACGCCATCGCCGACGACGCGCTCGCCACGGGCCGCGAGATCGCCGGCGCCCTGCAGGGCCGGCCGGGATTCCGCCTGCGCAACACGCCCGACGGGCGCGCCGTGGTGATCTCGGCCGCGCACCCGATCTGGAACGGCGACGAGGTCGCAGGCGCGGTCGTCGTCGAGGAGAGCACCAACCCCATCCTCTCGGTGCGCAGCCAGGCGCTCGAGCGGCTGCTGGTGCTGACCCTCGCGGCGTTCGCGGTGGCAGCGGCCGTGCTCATCTGGTTCGCCACGCGCATCTCGGCACGCATCCGGCGGCTGCGCGACGAGGCCGAGACCGCGATCGACGCGCACGGGCGGCTCGCGCGCCCGCATTCACGTCTACTGACCGCGCAGGACGCGGGCGACGAGATCGGCGATCTGTCGCGCAGCTTCTCGGCGATGCTCGGCAAGCTCTCGCAGCACCACGCCTATCTGGAAAGCCTGGCGAGCCGTCTTTCGCACGAGCTGCGCACCCCGATCGCGGTGGTGCGCTCCTCGCTGGAAAACCTGAAGCTCGCGCCGGCCGACGCGCGCGTCTACATCGACCGCGCGGAAGAAGGCCTCAAGCGCCTCGGGACGATTCTCACGCGCATGAGCGAGGCGACGCGCCTGGAGCAGGGCCTGGCCTCGGTCGAGCGCGAGCGCTTCGACCTCGCCGCGGTCGTATCGGGCAGCGTGGAGGGCTACCGCCTCGCTTATCCGGCTCAAGCCTTCGAGCTCGAGCTGCGGCAGGCTCGGGCGTTCGTGCAGGGCTCGCCCGACCTCGCGGCGCAGCTGCTCGACAAGCTCGTCGCGAACGCGGTCGACTTCTCCCGCGCGGGAGAGCCCGTCCGCGTCGCGCTCCGCGTTGCGGACGGCCTGGCCGAGCTCGGCGTCGAGAACAGGGGGCCGCTGCTGCCCGAGGCGATGCGCGGCAAGCTGTTCGAATCGATGGTCTCGGTGCGCGGGGAGCGCTCGCGCGACGGGAAAAGCGCCGAGCCGCATCTCGGGCTCGGACTCTACGTGGCGCGGCTCATCGCCGAGTTCCACGGGGGCTCCGTGCGCGCGGAAAACCTCGCCTCGGGCGGGGGCGTCGCGGTCACCGCCACCTTCCGACTCGCGTAGAATTCACCTCGGCGTGGACTCCGAGCATTACGACCTCCTGATCATCGGCGGCGGCATCAACGGCGCGGGAATCGCGCGCGATGCCGCAGGCCGCGGCCTGAAAGTGCTGCTGGTCGAGCAAAACGATCTCGCCTCGGGGACCTCGTCGGCTTCGACCAAGCTCATCCACGGCGGGCTTCGCTACCTGGAGTATTTCGAATTCCGCCTCGTCGCCGAGGCGCTCGCCGAGCGCGAAACGCTGCTCAAGATCGCCCCGCA
>VBDE01000185.1 GCA_005883665.1 Betaproteobacteria bacterium | reverse complement strand
GGCCCGAACGGCGCCGGGAAATCGACGCTGTTTCGCATGATCACCGGAAAGGAAAAAGCGGACAGGGGCGCGATCGTCGTTGGACCGACGGTGAAGATGGCCCACGTCGACCAGTCGCGCGAAGCCCTCGAGGCCGACAAGACCGTATGGGAATTCATCTCGGCCGGCGCCGACATCCTCACCGTGGGCAGGTTCGAGATGCCTTCGCGCGCCTACCTCGGCCGGTTCAACATCAAGGGGGCCGACCAGCAGAAGAAGCTGGGCACGCTCTCCGGCGGCGAGCGCGGCCGCGTACACCTCGCGAAGACGATGCTCGCCGGAGGCAACGTCCTGCTG
>VBDE01000184.1 GCA_005883665.1 Betaproteobacteria bacterium | reverse complement strand
CGCTTCGCATCGCGATCCCCGACATGGTCTCGCCGTCCTATTTTCCGGCGATCGCCGCGGTCGAGCTCGGCTACTTCGGCACAGAGGGGCTGGAGGCGACGATCGAGCTTGTCTTCCCGGTCACGAAGACCTATGAAGCCTTGCGCGAAGGGCGGCTCGACTTCGTCGGCGGCGCCGCGCACGCGCCGCTCTACGCCTTCCGCGACTGGACAGGCTGCAAGCTGCTTTGCGCGCTCTCGCAGAACATGTACTGGTTCCTCGTCGTGCGCAAGGACCTGGGCGTCGAACGCGGCGATCTGCGCGCCCTGAAGGGGCTTCGCATCGGCGCGGCTCCCGGACCCGCGGACGGCTTGAGGCGCATGCTCGTCGAGTCCGGAATCGACCCGGAGCGCGAGGTGAACATCGCGGCTGTGCCCGCGACCGCAGGCGTGTCCTTCGGCCTGGCAGCGGCGAAGGCGCTTGAAAAAGGCGCGGTGGACGGATTCTGGGCAAACGGAATGGCGGCCGAAATCGCCTTGCGCGGCGGCCTCGGCACGCTCGTGATCGACGCGCGCCGCGGCGACGGGCCGAAGGCTTCGCGGCACTACACTTTCCCTGCGCTCGTCACGACTCAGAAATGGATCGACCAGAGCCCCGGGACCGTCGCCGCGGCGGTGCGCGCCGTCGTCGCGGCACAGGCAGAGCTCAAGCGCGACCCCTCCCTTGCCGCCGCCGCCGCGGAAAGACAGTTCCCTGCGGCGGAGCTCGCCCTCATTCCCGAGCTCGTTCGGCGCGACGCGCCGTACTACGACCCGACGATTTCCAGGGAAACGGTCGAGTCGCTCAACGCCTTTGCGCGGGCGACCGGGCTGCTGTCGGGGGCCCCAGCCTACGAACGGGTCGTTGCGACGCAGTTCCAATCGCTGTGGGGCGGGGCCTCTTAACCGCAGTCCTCTCCTTGTGGCGCCAGGCGGCATTGCGTAAACTCGGCGTGCGATGGAAACGATACGGCAGCTCAAGGCCTTGTGGGTCTACGCGAGCTGGTGCGCTCAGGCGCCGGCGTCCGCGCCGGCCTGCGATTCCTTCTGGACCTGGGTGGCCGTCGCCGCTGTCACGGCCTTCGCGCTGATCGGGCTGTACATCGTAGGGAAGATGGCGAAGAATTTCCGTGCCGTTCGGGCGGAAAGGCAGCGGCTCGCCCAAGCGTCACGCGTGGCTGACCCGGATACCATGTCGCGATACCGGGTCGACCCCGAGAAATTCCATCCCGCCCCCCCGCAGGAGGAAGGCATCAAGCGACGCATCAGACAAGCGCTCGACGAGAGGAAGTTGGAACGGCGCTGAAGCCGGTTGCCGACGCCTTTCTAGGGTTTTCTCTCAGCCCTTATCGGGGCATGCCCGATTGGCTCGGCGCCCGGGCATTGTTAGCCTGACTTCCCGGATTCGACCGGCTTCGCCCGCGGGCTGGCCACTTCCTAGGAAGCCACCATCAGAGAGAAGATAATTCTCCTCGTCGAGGACAATTCGAATGACGAGGAACTTACGCTGCGCGCGCTGCGCAAGGCCAATCTCGTGAACGAAGTCATCGTCGCTCGCGACGGGAGCGAAGCGATCGATTTCCTCTTCTGCGCCGGCGGATACGCCGAGCGCGATCCTACGCAAATGCCCGCAGTGGTCATGCTCGACCTCAAGCTCCCCAAGCTAAGTGGATTCGACGTGCTCAAGCACATGCGCGCCGATCCACGCACGAAAGCCATCCCTGTCGTCGTTCTTACGTCCTCGAGCGAGGACGAAGACATGCTGCGGAGCTACGAGCTCGGAGCGAATAGCTATGTGCGCAAGCCGGTAGAGTTCTCGGCCTTTGCCAACGCGGTCGGTCAACTCGGCATCTACTGGGTGCTCCTCAATCAGAAGCCGCTCGGATAAAACTCTGCAAGGTTTCGAGCGCGGTGCGGCTGGTCGCTGCGCATGTTGATGTATCATGAAGCGCGTTCGCCGCTGAATTCGGGCCGGTTCGAAGCCCGGACCCGCAACACAGAGGAGGGGAACCATGCCGGCCGCAAATCAATCGGTTCGCGCCGTGTTCGGCGCTCTGCTCGCGCTGGCGCTGGCGGCGCACCCTGCGCTCGCTGCGCCTTCGGGCCCGCCGGTCCGCATCGGAAGCACGCTTGCGCTCACCGGGCCGCTCGCCGCGACCGGGCTCGTCCATAAGATCGTGGGCGAGATCTATGTCGAGCAGCTCAACCGGAAAAACGGCCTGCTCGGCCGCCCCGTGGAGTGGGTGCTCAAGGACGACCAGTCGCGGCCCGACCTCGCGCGCACGCTCTACGAGCAGCTCATCACCGTCGACAAGGTCGACCTGATCATGGGCCCGTATGCGACGGCGAACATCCTCTCGGCGATGGGCGTCGCGCAGCGCTACAACAAGGTGCTCATCCACCATACCTTCGGTACGCCGAGCCTCGCGAAATACGAGATGCAATTTCCGGCCGGCGGGCTGGCGGGCGATCCGGACAACACGATACCCAGGCTCGTCTTCGACGCGCTCGCGGCTTCCGCGATGCCGCCGAAGTCGGTGGCAGTCGTCACCAGCAAATTCCCTTCGGTGCACTTCATTTCCCTGGGCGCGCGCGAGGCGGCGAAGAAGCGCGGCCTTCGCGAAGTCGCTTTTCTCGAATGGGACTTCGGCAACCGCGACTTCGGCCCCATCGCCGCACGGCTGAAAGACGCGAAACCCGATTTCGTCTGGGTCGGCGGCCTCGGCCTCGAGGGCAATCTGCTGATCGACGCGATGCGCAAAATCGACTACATGCCGCCGCTGCATTTCCACCTTTTCCCCGCGCCCGGGCCGCTCTTGAAGGCGCCCGGCGGGGAAAACGCGCTCGCCGCGACGACCTTCGAGGAGCACCCGCCGTTCACCGACAACCCCATTGCGGTCGAGTTCATCCGGCTGTATCACGAGCGCGGCGCCAAGGCCGGATTGCCCGACACCTCGGTCGAGAATCAGTCGGCCATCTCGTTTTCTTCCTGGCAGACACTCGAGGCGGCCGTCACGGGGGCAAAGAGCATCGACGACAAGGCCATCGCGCAATGGCTGAGGAAGAATCCGGTGGACGCCATCGTCGGCAGGCTGCGCTGGGACGGGCCCTTCAACTACATCTACGGCACCGATCTCTACAAGGTGAAGCAGAACCAGCAGGGCAAGTGGGTCGTCATCTGGCCGAAGGAATTCGCCGCGTCGGGCGCGCACCTCGTCACACCGTAGCGACGTAACGAGGGATGGCCCTGCCGAGCCTCACGCTTCTCGGCCAGTCGCTGCTTTCGGGCATTTTCATCGGGGCGCTGTACGGGCTGCTCGGGCTCGGCCTGAGCCTTTCCTGGGGAATGCTGCGCCAGATCAACCTGGCGCATTTCGCGCTCGCGTTTCTGGGCGCCTATCTCACCTATCAGCTCGCGGGCGCCGGCATGGACCCGCTCGCCACGCTCGCCGTCATCGTGCCATGCTTTTTCGCGCTCGGCGCGCTCATGCACTGGCTGCTCGCGCGCTTCTCGGTGAGCGCCTTCAATTCGCTGCTCGTCACCTTCGGGCTCACCGCCATCATCGAAGCGCTGATCCAGTGGATCTGGACCGCCGACTTCCGGCGCATGGAGTCCGCCTACGGCGAGGTGAAATTCCGCGTCGGCGCGCTCTATGTGGCGCTGCCCGAGCTGCTGACTCTGGCGATGGCGCTCGCGCTGTCGCTCGCCGTCTGGGCCTGGCTCCGGCATACGCATACAGGAAAGGCCATGCGGGCGATCGCCGAGGATGCGCCCATCGCCGCCGCCTTCGGCGTCAACGTGCGCAGGCTCTCGCTCCTGCTCTCTGGCCTCTCCGCAGCCTTTGCCGGCGTTGCAGGCCTCGCCCTCGCGCTCAGCTACACGCTGGCGCCGGGACAGATTTATGCCTGGCTGGGCGTGGTGTTCGCCGCGGTGATGCTCGGCGGTCTGGGCAATCCGCTTGGACCGCTCGTCGCCGGAATCGTGATCGGCGTCTCGGAGGCTCTGACCATGGCGTTCACCACGCCGGCGTGGGCGCCGCTCGTGTCCTTCTCGCTTCTCATCGTCGTGCTGCTCGCGCGGCCGGGGAGGATCTAGCCATGCGCGGCCGCGCGCTGGCCGCCTTCGCCGCCGCCGGCATGGCACTCTCGGCCGTGCCCTTCTTCGGGCTGCCGGCGTTCTACGAATCGTTTCTCTATCTGGTGTTCCACTGGATCGTGCTCGCTGCCTCCTGGAACATCCTCTCGGGCTACTCGGGCTATTTCTCCTTCGGCCACGGCGCGTTCTTCGGCGCCGGCATGTATACGACGGCGACGCTCGCGACCAAGTCCGGCGTTCCGTTCCTGTGGACGCTGCCCGCGGCGGGGATCGCCGCCGCCGCCTTCGGCATCGCGCTCGGCGCGGTAGTGTTCCGCCTCCCGCGGCTGCGCGGCGAGCTCTTCGCCCTGCTCACGCTCGCGGTGACTTTCGTGCTCGCGACGATCGTGCTCAACACACCTGTCGACGGCGGCCCCGGGCTTTACTTAAGCGCGGTGCCGCTGCCAGCGATCGGGCCTTCGCCCTCGTCCACCTTCTATCTGCTCGGGCTCGCCCTGGCGCTCGCCACGCTGTGGATTGCCCGCGAGATCCAGCGCTCCAGGCTCGGCACCGGCCTCTTCGCCATCCACGACGACGAGGACGTGGCCGAGGTGCTGGGCGTGCCGACCTATCGCTACAAGCTCGCCGCGTTCGGCCTGTCCTGCGGGCTCGCCGGCATCGCGGGCGGAATCCAGGCCATGTTCATTTCCTACGTGACCGTGGGCGAGACATTCTCGATCGCGGTGCCGCTCAACGTCGTGCTGATGAGCGTGCTCGGCGGCTCGCGCCACTGGTTCGGGCCCGCGGTCGGCGCGGCGGTCGTCACCGCGCTGCTCTATGCGTTCACCGCGGGCGACTATGCGGTCGCCGGACGCGCCGCGGTCGGGCTGATCCTGATCCTCGTGATCCTCTTTCTGCCCGAAGGCATCTTCGGCGAGCTGATCGGCGCGCTGAAGCGCCGGCGGGTCTCGGTGACGCCCGCGATCGGTACGGCCGATCTTCCCGCGCCGAGCGCCGCCCGACCGGGAAAATCGGAAGGCCAAGGCCAACCGCTGCTCGAGGCGCGCGGACTGAGCAAGGCTTTCCGCGGCGTGCAGGCGCTCGCCGAAGTGGATCTCGAGGTGCGGCGCGGCGAGATCCTGGGGCTGGTGGGTCCGAACGGCTCCGGGAAATCGACTCTGATCAATCTGGTAAGCGGCCATTTCCGTCCCGACTCGGGCCGCATCCTCTTCGAGGGGCGCGACCTCGCGGCGATGGAAGCGCACCGCATCGCGCGCACCGGGCTCGCGCGCACCTATCAGATCCCGCGGCCGTTCGCGCACCTCTCGGTTCTCGAGAACGTCGCGCTGCCCGCCATGTTCGGCCGCGATGCGCTCCCCCGCGCGGAGGCGGGGCACGAGGCGCGCCGCTGGCTAGCGTTCACCGGTCTGGGCGCGAAAGCGACGTCGCTCCCGGGCGAGCTCAACCTGCACCAGAGAAAATTCCTCGAGCTCGCCCGCGCGCTCGCTTCGCGCCCGAGCCTGCTCCTGCTCGACGAAGTGTTCTCCGGCCTCACTCACGCCGAGATCGACGACGCAATCCGCCTCATCCGCGCGATCCGGGCGCAAGGAGCGACCATCGTCTTCGTCGAGCACGTCATCCGCGCGGTGATGGAGCTCACCGACCGCATCGTCGTGCTCAGCTACGGCCGCGTCATCGCCGAGGGGGATCCGCGCGCGGTGATGCGGGAGCCGGACGTGGCCGCCGCCTACCTGGGGAAGCCCCATGCTTGAAATCGAGCGCATCCGCGTTTCTTACGGAGCTGCGCCGGCGATCTCGGAGGTGTCGATCCGCATCGGCCCGGGCGAGCTTGCATGCGTGGTCGGCCCGAACGGCGCTGGAAAGACGACGCTCATCAATGCGATCGCAGGACTGCACTCCATAGAAGCGGGTGCGCTGCGCCTGGACGGCCGGGATCTCTCGCGGCTGCCGCGGCACGCGTTCTGCGGCGAAGGCATCGCCATCGTGCCCGAGGGGCGGCGTCTCTTCGCCGGCATGAACGTGCGCGAGAACCTCGAGCTCGGCAGCTACCGGCGCGCGGCGCGCGCGCGGCGCACCGAATCGCTCGACCGGGTCTGCGAGGTATTTCCCATTCTGCGCGAGCGGCTCGAGCAGCCGGCGGGCACGCTCTCAGGCGGCGAGCAGCAGATGCTCGCGATCGGGCGCGCGCTCATGGCGCAGCCGCGGCTGCTCCTGCTCGACGAGCCCTCGCTCGGTCTCGCCCCGGCGATGGTGCTCGCCGTGTTCAAGGTGATCAAGGAGATCAACGCGGGCGGCGTGGCCGTGCTGCTCGTCGAGCAGAACGCCGCCTTGGCGCTCGAGATCGCGGCGCGCGCCTACGTGCTCGAGGAAGGCCGCATCGCCGCCGAAGGCTCGCCGGAAGCGCTGCTCGCGCAACCGCACATCCGCCGGGCCTACCTCGGATGAGGTGCTAGTATTTGCATGAGGATGCCTGAAGAGGAGGACGCCGATGCCCTTCGTGAAAGTCACCGACCTTGCCTATGGGCGGCTGCAGTCGCCCAGCCTCGATGAAGCCGAGGAGTTCCTCGTCCACTTCGGCATGGTCCGCTCGGAGCGGACCCCGAACGCGCTCTACATGCGTGGCACCGATCCCGCCCACCACCTGCACGTCACCCACCTCGGGCCGTCGAAATTCATCGGCCTCGCCTTTTTCGTCGATAACGAAGCCGACCTGAAAAAGCTCGCCAAGGCGCCCGGAGCCTCCGGCATCGAGCACCTCGACGAACCCGGTGGCGGCAAGCGCGTGCGCATCGCCGACCCGCACGGCTACCAGATGGAAGCGATCTGCGGCATGAAGAAGCTCAAACGCCTGCCGACGCGCAAGAACGTGCTCAACTGGGGCGACAAGAAACTGCGGCGCGCAGGCGAGCTCATGCGCCTCCCGCGCGGGCCTTCGCAGGTGAAGCGCATCGCCCACGGCGTCATCATGACGCAGAACGCAAAAGAGAGAACCAAGTGGTACCGCGAGATGTTCGGCTTCCTGTGTTCGGATGACGTCTACGCTGGCCCCAAGGACAACATCATCGCCTCGTTCAACCGCTGCGACCGCGGCAAGACCTTCGTCGATCACCACGTGTTCCTGTGCCTAGAGGGGCCGAAGGTCGGCCTGAATCACCTCTCCTTCGAGGTGCAGAGCATCGACGACGTCATGCTCGGCCACGAGCACCTCGAGCAGACAGGCAAGTACCAGCACGTGTGGGGCATCGGGCGGCACGTCCTCGGCAGCCAGATCTACGACTACTGGAAGGATCCGTGGGGCCGGGTGCACGAGCACTGGACCGACACCGACGTGCTCAACTCGCGCCATCGACCCCAGCTCCTTCCGGCTGAGGAAGGCCTGCGCTCCCAGTGGGGCGAAGCGGTACCCCAGGAATTCATCAGCCACGCGATCCCGTAGCCCGGGAGCCATGAAGGCGATCGTCATCCGCGAATTCGGGCCGCCCGAAGTGATGCGCCTCGAAGAAGTGCCGACGCCCGTGCCGGAGGCGGGCGAGGTGCTCATCGAGGTCCATGCGGTGTCGGTGAACCGCACGCTCGATCTCGTCGTGCGATCCGGCGCGTACGCCGTGCCGATCAAGCTCCCACACGTGCTCGGCGTCGATCCGTCCGGCGTGGTCGCCGCGGTCGGACCCGGCACGACCGCGCGCAAACCCGGCGATCGCGTCGTGACGCTGCAGTTCGTGCGGCCGCCGGCTGCGAACTCGTTTCCCGTCATACTCGGCCTGCACGTCTGGGGCGGGTATGCGCAGTACGTGAAAGTCCCGGTCGCGTGCACGCATCCGATTCCCGATGGCGTCGATTTCCCGGTCGCGACGGTAGTCGCGCGCCACGCGCCGGTCGCCCTCAGCATGCTGCGCGACATCGCGGGACTGAAATCCGGCGACTGGGTGCTTGTCATGGGCGCGTCGGGGGGCTTGGGCAGCGCGGGCATCCAGGTTGCGAAATACCTCGGCGCGAAAGTCATCGCCGCGGCCGGCGCGGACGATCGCGTCAAGGCGGCCGTTGCGCTCGGCGCCGACGCGGGGATCAACTACCGCAAGCAGAACCTGACCGGGGAAGCGATGCGCATCACGGAGAAGCGCGGTGTCGACGTGGTGTTCGAGAACATCGGCGACCCCGATCTCTTTCCCGGGGCCTTCGCCGCGCTCACGCGCGGTGGCCGCCTCATCACTGCGGGCGGCCACGGCGGCGGCACCGTCCCTCTCGACGCGAAGCAGCTCTATCTGAACCAGAACACGATCATCGGCTCGTTCGGGCGTATCATGCCCGCGGACGTGGAGATCGGTCTGCGTGCGGCGGCCGAAGGCCGCTACCGCGTGCTCATCGACCGCATCCTGCCGCTCGCCGAAGCCGCGAAGGCGCACCGCCTCGTCGACGCGCGCGCTGGGATAGGCAAAGTCATCCTGCAGCCCACGTTGTCGTGAAGCGCAGCACCGAACGCTTTCTCACCACTCACGCCGGGAGCCTGCCGCGGCCGGAGGACCTCGTGCGCATGATGTACGCCAAGGAAGAGGGCGTGCCGGTCGATGACAAGGCGCTCCGCGCGCGCATCCGCTCCGCGGTGGAGGACGTGGTGCACAAGCAGGCCGGAGCGGGGGTCGATGTCGTCAGCGACGGCGAGATGTCGAAGCCCAGCTACGCTACCTACGTCAAGGACCGCCTCAACGGCTTCGGCGGCACGGGCAACACCTTCGTATACCAGGACCTCGTCGAATTTCCGAACCTCGCCAAGCGCGTGTTCGGCGACCCGGGTCGCTCGCGCAGGAAAACCCCGGGGTGCAACGCGCCGATCGGCGTGCGCGACGCTCAAGGCCCGCGGGACGACGTCGACAACTTGAAAGCGGCCGCGTCCAAAGTAAGGGCCGTGGAAACGTTCATGAGCGCGGCCTCCCCCGGCGTGATCGGGCTCTTCTTCAGGAACGACCACTACCCGAGCCAGGAGGCCTACCTTTTCGCCATCGCAGATGCGATGCGCCACGAGTACGAGACGGTGGCGAAGGCCGGTATCGTCCTGCAGATCGACTGCCCGGACCTCGCGATGGGCCGGCACATCCAGTACGCGAGCCTGTCCCTGGAAGAATTCCGCAAGAAGGCGCGGCTGCACGTCGAGGCGCTCAACCATGCTACTGCGAACATCGCGCCGGACCGGCTGCGAATGCACCTGTGCTGGGGCAACTACGAAGGCCCGCACCACTGCGACGTGCCGCTCGAACAGGTCATCGACATCGTGTTCCTCGCGCGGCCCACCGCGATCTCCTTCGAGGCCGCCAACCCGCGCCACGCGCACGAGTGGAAGCTGTTCGAGACCGTCAAGCTCCCGGAAGGCAAGGTCTTGATCCCTGGCGTGCTCGAATCGAAGACCAATTTCATCGAGCACCCCGAGCTGATCGCCCAGCGCATCGGCCGCTACGCGAAGCTCGTCGGACGCGAGAACGTCATCGCCGGAAGCGATTGCGGCTACGGAACCTGGGTCGGCCAGGCGGCGGTGGACCCGGACGTGGTGTGGGCGAAGATGGCGGCGCTGGCCGAAGGCGCGAGAATCGCCACGAGAGAGTTCTGGCGCTAGGCATGCCCCTGCGGCGCTTCCTCGGGATAGTGCAGCGTGAAAAGAAGTTCCTCGGCGAGGAGTTCGCGCGCACGCAGAAGATGATGCCGCTCCTGATGAAGCCGCGGAACGGCGGGCGCTGGACTCAGGAGGACAAGCGCGAACTCGTCGAGCACCTCAAGCGCCTGTCGGGAATGGGTCCCTACGTCGCGCTTCTCCTCCTTCCGGGAGGATTGGCGCTGCTGCCGCTGCTCGCGTGGTGGCTGGACCGGCGCCGCGACCGGCGGCCGCCGCCGTCGGCTTGAACCCGGGCGCGCGCTAGCGCGGCCACAGCCAACCGAAGGTGCCCGCCGTCAGGAGGGCGTAGGCCAATCCGTCGATCGTCGACTTGATCGTGGTGCTCCACGCGCGGTGGTACCAGATCGACGCCTGCCAGAGCGCGGCCGCGTATCCGATGAACGCCGTGGCCCCGACCAGCTGGAAGACGCGGAGGTAAGGTGCGCCGCCGGGCAGGGCGCGCCCCGCCACGTAGGCGGCGAAGAGGCCGATGACCGCGCAGTAGACGAACCACAGGACGAGGCTCTTCGTCATCGACGGGCGGCCGTTCGGTATTACCGTGAGCATCATCACCGGGCCTTTTTCCATTTTTTCCGCAAATGCGGGAGAGCGCATCTCCTGCATGTTCGAGGGGCGGGGGACCATGTACTCGCCCGGCGGCACGGCGAGCGGGCGCAGCGCGTCCCTCAGCCTGTCCTCGTTCGGCACCTTGCGGTAGTCGCTCTTGTGCCACCAGGGCAAGGCCATGTGGATCACGGTGCTCGCGACGAAGACGATCACCGAGGACAGCAGGATCGGGAGCCACAGCGCGGAGAGTCCTGTCATGACGGCCTCCTCTGGTTGAGCACCTACTCGCGGTACGACGGATCGATAGCGTCGAGCTTCCTGATCAGCGCAGGCCACTCGAGGATGCCCAGCTTGCGGCGCACCCCGGGCTGGTACAGGTGCGATGCGTCCTCGATGATCTTGCGCGGCGGGAGCGAGATCTCGGTGTTGCACGCGAGCGTCGTCACCTGGAGCTGGCAGGCGCGCTCCAGGCGGAAGATGTTGTCGAACGCCTGCGGGATGCTCGCGCCGACGACGAGGAGCCCGTGGTTCCTGAGGATCATCGCCTCGCGGTTCCCCAGGTCGCGCACCAGGCGCTCCTGCTCGTCCATGTTGATCGCGACTCCTTCGTAGTCGTGGTAGCCGATGTCGATGAAGCGCATCGCCGTCTGCGCGAACGGCATCAGCCCGGCTTTCATCGCCGACACCGCCATCCCGGCGATCGTATGCGTATGGATCACGCAGTCCACCTCGTGCCGCGCGCGGTGGATGGCGCTGTGGATGATGAAGCCCGCCTTGTTGATGTCGTACTCGGTCGGATTGAAAAGGATCTTGCCGTCGAGATCGAGCTTGATGAAGC
>VBDE01000298.1:8395-11501 GCA_005883665.1 Betaproteobacteria bacterium | reverse complement strand
AGGAGCCGCATTCGAAATGCGGCAGCCTGATGACGACCATTCCCGCCTCCTGCCTGACCGCGTATCCGTCAGGCAGGGAATCGATCCGGCACCTTTCGCTGCAGTGAAAAAACAGCTCGATATCGTGCTCCCCCGCCATCTGCAAAGTGTCGTCGATCACCACGCGTCTCGCCGCCTTGTACAGAGCAATCCGTCGTTTATGCATCACGGGATCGGCAAGCTGGGTGTATCCATCTTGCCAACCCTCGAACAGGTCCATCTCGCTCGTACTTGACCACAGGCTGCAGCCAGCACGCGCTTTCCTCAGCCACATGAAGTTTCCGCCGGACTGCGATTGGTCCCTTCTATCCACGCGCAGGGTGTTATGGGCGGATGTCCCGCGAAAATAATGGCGCCAGGTGCCCTGCGTGTGGTAGGCATAGGTTCCCGGATCGATCAGGAACTCCAGGCCGCCGACGGACAAGGTGAAGGCGAGGGCATCGGCATGCCCATGGGCAGCGATGCTTCGGTAGCCAACCGGCCCCGCATCCGCGATCAGGCGGATTTCACGGTCGCTCTCAAAGTCGCAACCGAGGATATAGGTGCCGCCCGCCGGAAATGCCTGCCGCGGCGGAAGCCGCGTCTGCGCCGCGCTTCGCGCTCGAAACCGAGTGTCGGCTTGGCTCCCCAGCAGCCAGCGCGTTTTGTCGTCTAGGGCACCTGCTTTGAGCCTGAAATCATCTCTCCGGAACAGGATCGCTCCCGTTGCCAGCAATGATCGATACGGGGAAAAATCAGCGCCCTGGGCGAACCTGACGACCAGGCCGTCATCGGCATCGCCGAACATCGGAACGTTGCCCCCCGCGTCCATGATCGAACCTACATACTCGAGCATTGCCTCGATGCGCGATTCGTATGCGACGGAGAACGACTGTCCGTTGCTCTTGCCGGCGAGGAGAGAGAGCAGCAGAAAATCGAGCACGAACTGTTGGTACGACACGGCTTGCTCGCGATTGACCCCATCGGGAGCATTTTGCAGAAGCGCTTCCCTTTCCAGAATCGCCCTCGCCGCCACGCGCCATGCGTGCACCGTCGGCCAATGAGGCCAGGTCAGGGCAGCGATGAACAGGCCGGCCGCCTCGCCGATGAGGTGGTTGTTGGCCGATGAATGCAACGAGAAGTAGCCGCGCACAAACTGCGCATGCTGATAGATGGATTCCAGCCAGCGCTGGCGGAACCGGGCGCCATCGGCGTCCTCGAACAGCCGTGAACATGCACCGCCGAGGAGTTGCCAGGTGACGGACCAGTTGATGAGCCTGATCCCCGCCTCGAGCGCGCTCGACCAGTTGGGGCCCCTGCGGCAAGGACACGCGGCGAACCAGCTTTCCAGATGTTCCCGAATCACGCGGAAATACTTCGGCTCGCCGCTCAGGACGTAGGCCTGTGCAAGCGTCACCAGATGCAAATGCCGATTGAGTTCCCAGAGATACTTGATGTCTCCGACCAGTCGGGGGTCACGGTAGTCGAGCAGCTTGCCGAAACCAAGGGGTGCTTCCACGCCGGTCTTGGGATCGCGATTCCACCGCGGCGGCGAGCCGGGATCGACGTCCCGCAACGCGAATATATCCAGCCTGCCCGCCGCGATGCGGTCGGCCGCGGCGATGTAACGCGCAGCATCGACTCCTTCCGGAGCGCCCACCCAAGCATGAGGTGTTGGCGCAAGGTCCGGCGGCTGAACGACCTCGGAGCCGAGCAGCCCGGCGCGCTCCGCGTGTATCGAAAGCGCGCGAAGAAGGCGATGCGAAACCTCGGCGGGCGTCATGCAGCGCAGCCGGTTGAGGCGCCACCGGAACCATTCCTTCACTCCCGGCACTCCGCGAGAGGATTCGAGCCGGAGCCCGGGTTCTACGAATTCATGCCCGGGCATATCGGCGTTCCAGAACGGCGCGGACACAGCGTCATGACTCGCCTTTCTGCAGGATGTACGTAATGCGGTGCAAAAACATCTCGCGCAGACCCGGTATATTTGTCGCGACCTCGAAAGGGCGCGACAGCAACGCCAGGGTGCGCACGTTGGATGCGTTGCGCCCGATGCTTCCGATCGGTTTTCTGCTGTGCAGAACGACCTTCCAATCGTGGTCGCGGATGAAACGACGGAATTGCGCGAGCGTCGTTCCGTTGATGGTGTTGCCTCTTTCCCAGGGTTCCATTTGCGGTGACGGGCGCTTGTACCAATACGCCTCTTCTCCCCGCTCTTCGAGAATTTCGTTGTACGCGCGGACCAGCGTCTCTCCGCTGAACAGGTAGTGAATGCAGGGAAGTCTCGTCGCCAGCGCCAAATGATGCTCGGTCGGATGGAAATAGCCTGGAAAAACGACGAAGAGCCTGCCCCCCTTCTTCAGGACACGGTGGCATTCGCCCAGCGTATAGCGCACGTTCTGCACGTGTTCGAAAACGTCGTAAGACAATATGGCGTCCAGCGTGTTGTCCTCGAAAGGCAATTCTTCGCCATGCGCCACGCTGTATTCGGCGGAAATTCTCTTCAGGCGCGCGAACTGCCTCGCAGCGTCTATGAATTCCTGCTTGACGTCGATGCCCGTCAGAAAGCCCAGCTTGTACCGTTCGAACCACGCCGCGCCCCGTCCCCCTGTGAAGCAACCGAGATCGAGGGCAACTTTGCCTTGGAGGAGCGGTGAAAGGTCCCTTCCGAAATAATGATCCCAGGGATAGGCGAGCTCGCTGCGGTACTTGCTTTCGGATGACGCCAGCATGATCGCCTTGCGCTCGACTTCGGTTCCATTGACAAAGATGGCGTGCCGAAACACCTCCTGGAGATCGCCCGCATTTTCACCGGGCGATGGAGGAAAGGCTTCCCACCTTTTCATGAAGGATTTGGCGATTTGAACGCTCATCATTAGTCTTGTCCCCAACTTCAGCGCCGGCCGTGAAATGCGGGCACTGCGCCAGGTGTGCGCCTCAGTGCGTCCTTTGCTACGTCTATCACCTTCCTGCACCCTATCTCGATCGCGAATTCGCGCGGCGCGCGCGCTCGCACCCGTTCGCTGATCCGGCGGCGCACGTCCTCGTCGCCCAAGAGCAGGCAGATGCGATCGGCCAGCTCGACCGG
>VBDE01000298.1:0-8344 GCA_005883665.1 Betaproteobacteria bacterium | reverse complement strand
GCCTCCGGAATGACGAGGGGAAAACCTTCGGTCCAGGACGGGACCACGATCATCTTCGAAGTTACGAACGCGGCGGCCTTGTCGCCGCCCTCAAGGGGCCCCAGGAACGTGACGCGCGCCGCGATGCCGCGGCGCGCGGCTTCGCTGCGGATCTCACGCTCCAGCGCATCACGCTCGGCGACGCCTACAAACACGAAACGCGCTTCAGGATGGCGCTCGATCACTCGAGGGATGGCGTCGAAAAGATCGTAGATGCCCTTGGGCGCGGACAGCCGCCCTACGAACAACACAGCCCTTTCGCCGGGTGCGAGCCACGGTGCGGGCGTGTCGACGGGCAGGTTGCGAAAAAGCGCGACGTCGGCCATGTTGGGTGCCCAGGCGAGATCGTCGCGCCTCCACGCCTTGCCCATCTCCCGTTGATAGGTAGGGCCGAGCACGATGACGCGGTGAGCTGTCGACATCAAGAACCGGCCGACAGCGCGACCGATGCGTGTCTCGCCAGAGGGAAATCGTGCATGCAATGTGCCGTGGTAGTAACAGATGACCTTGGCGCCGAAAAGACGCGCTGTAGCCATGAACATCCAGTCGCGCAGAATCGACAGGCTCGAGGTGGCGTGGACGAGTGCCGCGTCGGGACGGACTCGGACGAGCATACGGATCAGCCGCAGGAAGTCGCGCGCGAAGTAGAGCGGTGTCTTCCAGGTGGGATTCTCGACCGCCCAGCGCAGCTTGCGCTTCGAGGTGTCCACCGGGTGCAGCTCGAACACTCGAGCAAGGCTCGAGCGGAGCTGCATGTCGATGATAAGTTGCACGCCGCCGAGCGGCGGCGGCAGCGGCCCGACGATAAGAAGACGCGGGCGCCGCAGCGCGCTTGCCGCCTGGGAAGCCTTTGCTCCGGAAGGCGCGGACTTGCGTGTACGGATCAGCATGGCGGGGCAAGCTCAGTCGATCCCGAACGGGAATCGCGGCTCCATCTTCACGATGGCACGCTCCGTGATGGACCGCTGCGCGGCGAGCAGCGCCTGCGCCGACACGAGAAAACTCTCGGTGTAGTCCTGAGCGCCAGGCGCTCGGGAAAACTGGGCTACCATCGCCTCGAGCATCGCCTTCTGGCCGAGGTCGGGCTGGAGCTGACGCATGCCGCCCCCCGCTCCGCCGCGAAGGCTCAACCGGCGAAAATCGATGATCTGAGCCGAGCGCCCGCCGCCGAGGATTTCGATGGTCTCGTGGACCAGGCCTTTCTGGCTGCCGCACACGTAGTGCACGGCCCCGAGGCCTCCGTTCGCGAAGCGCAGCGTGATCGCCCAGCTCTCCTCGCGGTGTCCAGGGTCGGGCGTGGCAAAGGCGGCGACCTCGACCGGCAGGCTCTGCGCGAAGTAAATTGCGAGATCGATGAAGTGGCAGACGTCGCCGAAAAGGATTCCGCCGCCGGCGACCTTGTCCTGGTACCAGGTGTCGGCGGGCACGCCCGCCGAGCGCACGATGCACGTGATTTGCCGCACCTCGACGCCCTTGAAGTGCTCGAGCACGCGCCGACTCAGGAGGCTGAAGCGTCGGTTATGGCCGATCCAGAGGGTCGGGCCGTCCACTCCGCGCTTGCCTAGCGCGGCGGCGATGGGTGCGAGCTGCTCCTCCGTCAGGGCGAGGGGCTTCTCGACGTAGGCATGCTTGCCGGCCTGTAACGCCAAGGCGGCGTACCGCGCGTGGCTGTCGTGACGGGTCGCCACCATGATCGCGTTGATCTCGCGGTCGCGGAACAGCTCGCCCGCATCGGTGGTGGCCTTGCGGAAGCCGTATCGCTTGGCGAGCGCCTCGGCGTTTGGGCCTTTGGTCGTGCAGATTCCTTCGAGGCTCAGGTCCGCGAGGGAGGGAAAGAACGGCATGAGCATGGACTTCGCGTAATTACCCGCACCGATCTGCCCCAGTCGCACCGCGCCGCGCGCTTGCTCGCTCCCGAAGGTGAGGGTGCGCGGCTGCAATTCGAACACGCCCTTCTCGGGCTCGGGGTACTCGAACACGATGCCCACCGCCTGATTCAGATCTCCGCTCGCGATCCTGTCGAACACCGAGATCGCTTCGGCGAACGGAAACCGGTGCGTGATGAGCCGCGGTACCGCGAGCTTGCCCTGCGCGATCAGATCGAGGAAGGCTTGCATGTTGCGGTTGGCTGTCCAGCGCACATAGCCGATCGGGTAGTCGTTGCCGCGCGTGAAGTAGTCCGGCTCGTTGATCCCCGCCCCCATCGCGCGGCTGAAGAGGAAATCGATCTCCTTGCCGAACCATGTGCGCCATTCCAGCTGGATGGCCGTGTTGCCCAGGCACACCACGCGGCCGCGGTCGCGCACCAGCATGGCGGCGAGCTCGATTGGACCGAGGTCCTTGGTGGAGGCGGTGAGCAACACCGCGTCGACGCCGAGACCGCCGCTTGCGCGCAGCGCGTGGTGGAGCGCCTCATCCATCTGCGGACCGCAAGCCGCCTCTGCGCCGTTCTCCAGCGCAAGCGCGCACTTGCCCGGGTCGAGGTCGACTCCGATCACGCGGCATCCGTTCGCTCGGCAAAGCTGCACGAGGAACTGACCGAGCAGGCCGAGCCCGATTATGGCGACGCTTTCGCCCAGCTCGAGCCTCGCCTGGCGAATCGCCTGGAGCGCGATCGCGCCGACCGCGCTCGAGCTGGCGGCCTCGAGGCTCACGTTGGCCGGAACGCGCACCACCAGGTTCCGCGGCACGGCGTTGTATTCGGCGTGCGTTGCCACTGCTTCTCCGATGCACGCCACTCGGTCACCCACCCGGAACTCGTCCACGTCAGAGCCCACTTCCACCACGTTTCCGGCGCAGCTGTAACCGAGAGTGGCCGGAGCCTTCAGCCGCTCCTGCACTTTGCGGAGCGTGGGACCCAGGCCCTGCTCGCGCAGTGTGTTGAGCACCAGCTTGACCTGGTCGGGGCGCTGTTTCGCCTTCTCCAGGAGGCTCATGCGCGCCTGGGAAACCTTCATCTTTTCGGTGCCCACGCTCACGAACGAGTAGTGATTGCGCACGAGTACGTCGCCTGCGCCGATCGCGGGGATGGGCACCTCGCCGATATCCAGGGCGCCGCTGCGAAGGTACTGTCGGATCTGCTTCATGTCGGTCTCGAAAAGGCCGCGGGGAATAGGCGCAGCCGCATCATCGGTTCTGGAAAATGTCCGCGCATCACGCCGGCACCAGCGCGTCCAGAGAGCGGGCAAAGTCGGCCTTGACCCTGCCGACTGCCGCTTCGCTGCCGTCGTCGTCCACAAACAGCCGATGCCAGATTTCCAGCGCGAGCATCAGCCAGATCCGTCGTAGTAACCGCGGCCCAGACAGCGATCTGAAAGCAACACGTGATCGATCAGACCGCGCCACGGCCCCGCGAACCAGCGGGTCAGGGGAACCGTGAAACCCACTTTGCGGCGGTAGATGGTCTCGTGAGGAATGTAGCGCTCGGCGAGCCGCTTGAGAACGATTTTCGAGCTCAGCCCGCTGACCTTCAGATGCTGTGGCAGGCTCGCTGCGAACTCGACGACCTTGTGGTCTAGGAAAGGCACGCGGGCCTCGATGCCGGCTCCCATGCTCATCCGGTCGCCCTTGACTAAGAGGTCGTCCACTAGGCGGGAATGAATGTCGCAATAGAGGAAACGATCGAGAGCGCTGCTGCTGTCGCAGGTGTTGACGATTTCGAGGAACGCCTGGGCCAATCCGCCATCACCGACCTCGTCTCTCATCGTGCGGGAAAGGACACGGCCTTGAAGCTCGGTGTCGAAGCCTCCGTACCACGACGCGAAGCGGCGCGGCAGGTCGGATATCGCGAGGATCTCCGCCATGCTTCGCAGACGCCGGCCCCCGAAGGGCAAGCCGCTCGCGACGCCGCGCAACAAAGCGTTTCGGACCCCGGAGGGCATCCAGTCGAGGGCCACGGAGAACTGGTCGAACATGTACTTGGAATATCCGCCGAATTGCTCGTCGGCTCCCTCCCCGCACAGCATCACGCTCACGTGCTTCTTCGCCTCGCGGCACATGAAATAATCCAGGCGAGGAGGGGAAGCTCTTCGGCGAATTCCCTGAAGCCCACCGTGATTTCGTGATGTTCGGTACCGTAGCGTTCCGCCACTTTGCGCGCGTAGCCGAGTTCGCTGAACTCGGCGATGTCGAAGCCTACGGAAAAGGTTTTCACCGGCGCGGGATCCCCCTTCGCACGGCGCAGTGTTTCCATCAGAGCGACCACGATGCTGCTGTCCACGCCCCCGGAGAGTTGTACGCCCAGCGGTACGTCCGACATCAACTGCATGTCCACGGTACGCTTGAGCAGCAAATCTAGTTGCTCCGTCGCGTCTTCCAGACTGACTTGCTCGGATGGGTAACGCACATCCCAATAACGCTGCGGCGCCGTGGGCAAGCGCCCGTTCACATCAACCGCCATGCAACATCCTTCCGGCAGACGCGACACTCCATCGAACATCGTGTTCGGGCGCGACACGTAGCGGGTCACGAGGACTTGGGCCACGCCCGCCCGGTTCACCTTGCGGTCGCGCAAGGCCGGATGGCGCAACAGGGACTTCATCTCGCTCGCAAACAGCAGCGCATTGCCGTCGCTCCACCAGTAGAGCGGCTTGACCCCCATCGGATCGCGGGCGAACGACAGGGTGCGTTCCACGGCATCGTAGACGGCGAAAGCGAAGATGCCCTGCAAACGCTCCGCCAGCCCGCGAAGGCCCCACTGCTCGTAGCCGTGCACCAGAACCTCGGTATCGCTGCGGGTCTTGAAACGATGACCCTGTGCCCTGAGCTCTGTACGCAGAACACCGTAGTTGTAGATCTCACCGTTGAAGACGGTCCAGATCGTCCCGTCCTCGTTGCACATCGGCTGATCGCCGGTGTGAAGGTCAATGACGGCTAGGCGCCGATGGCCGAGCCAACAGAGACCGTCGGCGGAGCGCCATTCACCTTCTCCGTCCGGTCCCCGCCGGCGGATCGCCGCCAGCATCTCTCTCGTTACATGAGGTGAGATCGGCGCGGAGTTTTCCGGACGCAACCTCAGATAACCGGCAATCCCGCACATGTTGCTGACTCCGTTTGCATCGCACCCGGGTGGGCCAAGAAATGCCGATCAGACATTGCAGACCACGCTCTTGAACTTGCCGTTCCTGGTTCGGGGAATCGAGTCGACCATCTGGATTTCCAGAGCAATCCCGTCGCCGAGGCGGCAACGAGCGTTGCTCTGCAGAGTTTCCCGCGTGCGGTCGTTGAACGTCGGGGAAGGAACCACCAGAATCGCTATCGCGTCGAGGCGATCCTGGCGGATCTGCGCTTCGAGTATTCCTTCCACATCGTTGAAAATATGGTGCAAACGGCCGATCGAGCGCCCATCGGGCAGCTTGACTGGATCATCGGCGCGACCGATGACTTGCTCGATCAGCGGGAACGACCGGCCGCAAGCGCAACGCTCCGTCGCAGGCGCGGGACGGACGAGGTCTCCGCAACGGTAACGGATCAAAGGCATCGACAAGTTGTTGAAACCGGTGCCCACCAATTCGAACAGTCCGTTTTCGGCCGGCAGCATCTCGACAAACGAGTAGTCGGACATGAGGTGATAGCGGCCATGCTCACAGGTGCCGATGGCGGCTACGCGCTCGAACTGACCGTACCAGTTGAATACGGCGCAGCCAAAGGCCCTTTCGATTTCTCGACGCTGTGCATCCGACAGGGTTTCGGATGACGCCACGATGCCGCGCAGCGATCTCCCGCGGTGACGAAGCCCGGCGCTCAGCATCCAGCTGGCGAGGAACCCGATGGAGGAGGGGTATGCCTGGATCACCACCGGATCGAAGACAGTGAGCGAATCGAAATAGGCGGGCGCCGCCGATTCAGACAGGTGAAAAGAGGAGAGCATCAGCATGTTCTCGGCTCGATTGAGGCGCCAATAAGGCGGTTTCTGTTGACGCGCGGGGACGATCACGTCACCTCGTATCCACGCCCGCCGGTCACCACGACGCAGACCCGCCCAAGTGAGCTGCCGCCAGATAAAGGCGTTTTCCCGATTGATCGCGGGTAAGTCTTGATAGAGCTTCAGGGGCGTTCCTGTGGTACCGCTCGTGTTTCCGGGAAACAGAGTCGGTCCACGCCTTTCCTCCGAGATAAGCGATTTGCCGCCTTCGCGCACATCAGCTTTGGTTATGAAGGGCAGGCTCGCAACGGCGTCCGGAAACTCCAGTTTCTCGAAATCCAAGCCCAGCGGCCCATACTTCTCTCGATAATAAGGGACATCGCGCGCAGCGGACTCCACGATTAGCCGCAATCTCTGGGACTGGAATCCGCGCAGCTGCCGCTCTGACCACCATTCGCTCTTATGAATTTCGGCGGCCATAGCTTCAAACGCGCGTCCCTCCCGCATCGTGCTGCGCAGCGAGGACTTGGCCGAAATGAGCAGCTCCTGTGCCCAGATCGGGCTGTGGCGATATGCGAAGGAACTCGACATAAAGAGCTACGATTTCCGCCCGGCCGAAGCATGAAGCGGCCGAAACCCGTTGAAGTGGCGCCCGAACGCCGGACCCTGAACGTCCGGCTCGGACGTCACGCGATGCAGCAGGTCGTACCCCCTTCAGGTCGCCAGCGGACCAAGGGCTGATCGTGACCACCGAATATTGAGGGTCGGTGACCTCCGCAACATGCCGATTGAACCATGCCCGATGGAGGGCGGATTCTGGCCCGACATTCCCAGAGGGGTTCGGGAATACCGATCGAGCGTCCGCGCCACCCCTAAGGCGCAGGGCGAGTTCTCACAAGGTCAAGGGGTGACGTCGAATGCATCGACCACGATGGAAGCACCCGACGAAGCCGGGTTCCCCAGCCCAGTCACTTCGATCGTCAACGTATGCCTCGTGTTGGTCAGGCCCGGCAGCGTGAAGACGGTCTGCTGGGGTGCTTCCGCAGCGGCATACATGTCGAGGGAGTCCGCGACGACGCTTCCATCCAGGATGACACGGGCGATCCCGTTCTGGGGCCCTGTGAAGCCGATCCAGCTGACCGACGTCCCCGTGAAAGTGAACGTGGCTTGATCGCCCGGGGCCTCCGACAACGCGGCGGTCCCCTCACTGTACGGGTGATCCCGATTGCCCTGCGACCAGCCGCCCGTGTAGGTAATGGCCGGATCGGTCTCCTCGTGGCGCTCTCCCGCCTTCATCACGTCGAAGGCGTCCACGACGATAATGGCAGCCCCCGCGGCCGGGTCCTTCCGGCCTGTGACCTCGATCGTCAAGGTGTGGCTCGTGTCGGCAAGGCCATTCGCCTTGAAGAGTTGCGCCTGGACTTGGACAGCGTGGACGGGGTCTGGGGGAGCGAAGCTGTTCACTTCGGTCATGAAGACTCCATCCAAGGATACGCGAGCGATCCCGTGGTCGGGTCCGACCGCGCCTAGCCAGCGGACTCCGGTGCCGGTGAAGGTGAACGTGGCTTGATCACCCGGGCTGATCGAGGCCGCGGTGCTCCCGCCGCTCCATCGATCGGTCGTAACCCCCTGCATCCAGCCACCGCCGGTGAAGGTTACGGCCGCATCCGTTTGCTGCAAGCGCGAGATCGCCACGGCGGGCACGTCGAACGCATCCACGAGCACGAAGGCGGATACCGCCGCCGGGTTTTGCCGGCCGGTCGCTTCGATCGCGAGCGTATGGCTCGCGTTGGCGAGGCCCGCCGCCGTGAACATGGGGACCTGGACTTCCGCGGTCTTTGCGTACGTATCGACTTCGGCGACGAAGCTGCCGTCGAGGAGTACGCGGGCGATTCCGGTCTCGAAGGAGCGGCCGCCGATCCAGCTGACCGAGGTCCCGATGAAAGTGAACGTCGCCTGAGCGTTCGGCGTGTTCGAGAACGCGGCCTTCCCGCCGCTCAATCCCCCCTGCGCATCCGAACCCCAACCGGAGGTATAGGCGATGGACGGATCCGTTTCCTCGAAGCGCACCACCGGTGGGGGCGGCGGCGGTGGAGCGGCGTTGGAAACCGTCACCGTCACCGGTGCGGAGGTGGTGCTGTTGCCCGCCGCATCGCGCGCGACGGCGGTGATCATATGCGGGCCATCGCTCAAGAGGGTGGTGTCGACGAAGATCGAGTAAGGCGCAGTGGTGGCTTCGCCAAGCGGCATCCCGTCCCCGAAGAACTGCACGCCGACGACACCGACGTTGTCCGAAGCGCTGGCCGTTACCTTCACCGTCGCCGATAGCGTCTGGCCGTTGCTCGGCGAAGTAACGCTCACCGTCGGGGGCGTGGTGTCCGGAGCAGCCTGGGTGGTGGCGCTCGCGGGGCTGGACTGCGCCGAGAGATTGCCCGCGGCGTC
>VBDE01000363.1 GCA_005883665.1 Betaproteobacteria bacterium | reverse complement strand
GTGGCGCAGACGCTCGGCATGGGCGATCACCTGCAACTGGGCGAAGGCGAGCTGAAGAGCGGCGGGTTCGCGCGGCCCTCGATTCTGGCCGATGCGTTCGAGGCTCTGATCGGTGCGGTCTTTGTCGACGGGGGTTTTCCGGCGGCTCGCGAGACGATTCGGCGCCTGTACGAACCGCTGCTTGCTAACTTGGATCCGAAGGCGCTCGGAAAAGACCCGAAAACGCTTCTGCAGGAACTGCTTCAGGCCAGGAAGATCGCCCTGCCTCAGTATTCCGTGGTGGCAACCCACGGGGCGGCTCACAGCCAGAATTTCGAGGTCGAGTGCCTGGTTCCCCAGCTCTCGGTGCGGACCACGGGAATCGGAAGCAGCCGGCGAAACGCCGAGCAGGAAGCGGCCATGCGCGCTTTCGAGCAGATTCGCCGCCGAACGGCCGTACCGTGATGGCCGTGGAGCCGTATCGTTGTGGAGCGATCGCTCTGATCGGGCGTCCCAACGTCGGCAAGTCCACGTTGCTGAATGCCCTGCTCGGACAAAAACTCAGCATCACCTCCCACAAGCCGCAGACCACGCGGCAATCGCTTCGCGGGGTGCTCACCACGGGGACGGCGCAGTTCGTGCTCGTCGACACCCCGGGTTTCCAGACCCTGCACCGTGGCGCCCTCAACCGAGCGATGAACCGCGCAATTCGGGGAGCGCTCGAGGAAGTCGATGTGGTGGCCCTGGTCGTCGAAGCGAAGCGCTTCGGGGCGGAGGATCGCGCGCTGCTGAATCAGGTCCCTGAAGGGGTTCCGTTGTTCCTGGTCGTGAACAAGATCGACACGACCGAACCTGTGAGTTTGCTGCCGTTTCTGAAAAAGGCCGCGAGCGAAGCGCAGTTCGATGAAATCGTGCCGGTAAGCGCAAGTCGCGGCAAGGGCCTCGAAGAGCTGCTGGGGGCGCTCAAGCGCTACCTGCCCGAGCAGCCTGCGATCCATTCCGGGGACGACTTGACCGATAGCAACGAGCGGTTTCTCGCCGCGGAATTCCTGCGCGAAAAGCTGTTTCGCCTTCTGGGCGAGGAGCTTCCCTACAGCACCGGCGTGGAAATCGAGAAATTCGCGGAGGAGCGCGGCGTGCGGCGGATTCACGCCGCGATCGTAGTGGGAAGAGAGGGACACAAGGCGATCATCATCGGATCGGGCGGGAGCAGGCTGAAGAGAATCGCGACCGCCGCGCGTCTCGACATGGAGACCCTTTTCGGCGGCAAGGTCTATCTGGAAGTCTGGGTCAAGGTCCGCAGCGGCTGGACAGACGACGAAGCGGCGCTGCGACGCATGGGCTATGGTTGAGCGTACCAGACAGGAAAGCCGTGAAGCCTTCATCCTGCACGGCTATTCCTATCGCGAGACGAGCCTGCTGCTCGAGGTGTTTACACGCGCATTCGGACGGGTGTCGATGGTGGCGCGCGGAGCGCGCAGCCCGCGCTCGCCTCTGCGCGGAGTGTTGCTCGCCTTTCAGCCGCTCGCCCTGTCCTGGTTCGGCAAGGGGGAACTGCGGACGCTCGCACGCGCCGAGTGGGTCGGCGGGCAACCGCTGCTTCACGGCGAAGCGCTCATGTGCGGGTTCTATCTCAACGAGCTTCTGTTGCGGCTGCTGCCCCGCGAAGACCCTCACGACGCCCTGTTTTCACGATACCGGGAAACGCTCCGGGAACTCGCGCCGCACGGCGGGTCGGTCCCGGCGCTGCGTTCGTTCGAGAGAGCTCTGCTCAGGGAGCTGGGGTACGCCATGGCGCTCGAGCGCGACAGCGCGAGCGGTCGCGCGATCGATCCGGCGAAGAACTATACGTATGATCCCGAACGCGGACCGATCGAGGTCAAAGACACGGGACCCGAGCCTCGCGTGTCCGGCCGGACCCTTCTCGACATGGCGCGCGACGACTATACCGATCCCCAGACTCAGCAACAGGCGAAGGCACTGATGCGCACGCTCATCAATCATCGCCTCGAGTACCAGCCGCTGAAGAGCCGCCAGATCTTCAGGGATCTGCTCGCGCTGTGAGG
>VBDE01000362.1 GCA_005883665.1 Betaproteobacteria bacterium | reverse complement strand
CGATCACCCAAACGGTGCCGGGCCTGCAGCTCAACGCGCGCATCGCCTCGGACCCGGCCGGGCAGGCGCGATTTCTCCTGCGGCTTCCGAACGACTGGAACGGACGGCTGGTCGTCGCCGGCGCCTCGGGCACGCGCAGCGAGTTCAACGGCGATTTCGCCTGGAGCGATTATGTGGTGCAGCAGGGCTACGCCTACGCCTCGCAGAACAAGGGCGTGCTCAACCTGCAGTTGAGCACCGCCGCGGACCCGCTGGCCTGCAGGCTCAATCCCACTTCGGGCGTGTTCGTGCATTTCTTCGACAACGATCCCGGCCAGCCTTTCACGCGCTGGGCCGAATTCATGATCAAGGCGGCACAGCTCGCGCGGGAAGGCGTCAAGGCCGGCTACGGCCGTTCGCCGCGCTTCACTTACGCGGTGGGCACCTCGAACGGCGGCTACCAGGTGCGCCGCGCGGTCGAGACTGCGCCGGAGCTCTTCGACGGCGGCGTCGACTGGGAAGGCACCTTCGTGGACGAGCATGCGCCCAATATCCTCACCGACCTGCCGCCGGCCATTCTGAATTTCCCGGACTACGCCACCTCCGGGTTCAATGCTGCGGGCACCGCGGCGAAGAACATCCAAGGCGCCGGCTATCCACCCGATATCGTTTCGGGGACTACCTCGCTCTGGGGGCTCTACAGCGCCCAGTTCTGGGAGGTGACGCAATGCCAGTGGCAGAAGCGGCTCGATCCTACCTACGATACCTACGGAAGCGGCACGGGAACCTACAATTACGTGAGCCGGCTTTCGCTCTCCGACGTCGGCGCGCAGTTCGCCGCTTTCGCCACGACGGGGAAGATCCGGCGCCCGCTTGTCACCGTCGCCGGCACGATGGACGCATTGCTGCCGATCGACCACCACGCTCGCGCGTACGAGCGCAAGGTCGCGGCCGCGTCAAAGCACAAGCACGGCGATGACGATGGTGACGACCACGACGACAAGGTGCCCGCGTACCGGCTGTACGAGGTCCAGAACGGGAACCATATCGAGACGTTCCAGGTCGCCTTCCCGCAGCTCGAGCTGATCGAGCCGCACGCGCAGCGCGCTTTCGACCTGCTCGTAAACCAGGTCGAGCACAACGTGCCGCTTCCGCCCGACCAGTGCGTTCCGCGCGCGGGGAGCATCGCGGCCTCACCGGCGCAGGCGGGACATTGCGCGAGCCTGTTTGCGCCCTAAAAGCGCGCTATCCGGCGCCGCCGCCCGGCAGCTTCGCGCGCAGATCGCGGAGCTCCGCTTCGAGATTGTGGACGCGCTCGAGCAGCGTGACCGCAAGGGCCACGCCGTGCGGATCGAGGTCGAAGTCCTTGCGCAAGCGGCGCGCGCTCCGCGCGACGATCAGCCGGTCCGCGCTGAAGGTCCAATGCTGCGCGTCTGAATCGATCGGCGCGAGCACGCCGTAATCCACGAGCTCGCGCAACTCCGTTTCGGACAGCCCCGAAAGCTCGCAGAGTTCTTCGAGCAGGAGCTCATGCTGCTCGTGCAGCCACATCGCTTGTTCGATTTTCATTTGGCAGCCTCCTGCTCGAAATGCCCGCGCGGGTTGAAGGTCGAGGCCTCGGCAAGCTCCTTGAACAGCGCGCGCTCGCGCTCGCTCGTCACGGTCGGCACGACGATCTGGACGATCGCGAGGAGGTCGCCCGCTCCCGCATGCGGTTTGGGCAGACCGCGCCCGGCGAGCCGCAGTTGCCGGCCGGCATGAGTTCCCGGCGGGACCTTGAGGCGCACCGATCCGCCGAGCGTGGGTACCAGCACGCTCGTGCCGAGCACGGCCTCCCACGGCGCGAGCGGAAGGTCGAGGAAGAGATCGTGGCTGCTCACGCGAAAGAGCCGATGCGGATGCAACGCGATATTGAGATACAGGTCGCCGTCGCGTCCACCGTTCCGCCCCTTGCCTCCCTTGCCGGGCAGGCGCAGGCGCTGGCCGTCGGTGGCGCCCTTGGGAATGCGCGCTTTGAAGGCCCGCCGCACGCGGCGCGGGAAACCGCTCTCGTCGTACTCGGGGACGCTCAGCTCCAGGTCCACCTCGGTGCCGCGGTAGGCTTCTTCCAGCGAGATGTGCGCCGTGACCTCGTAGTCCTCCCCGGGCACTGGAACCTTGCCGCCGCCCCGTCCGGCGCGGTGCATCCCGCCCGCCAGGCCGGCGAACAGATCTCCCAGATCGATATCGTCGAACGAGAACGAGCCCCCGCCGAATTGCTGCTCCCACCCCGGGGGCGGCCGGAACTCCTGTCCGGGACGATGGCTGCCCAGCTGATCGTAGGCGGCGCGTTTTTCCGGATCCCTCAGGGTTTCATAGGCTTCGCCGAGCTCTTTGAACTTCTCCTCGGCATCCCGTTCCTTGGAAACGTCCGGATGATACTTTCGCGCGAGCTTCCGGTACGCGTTCTTGATCTCCTCGGCGCTGGCCTTGCGGTCGACGCCCATCACGCCGTAGTAGTCCTTGTATTTCATCCGGACTCTGGGCCGCCTCCGCCGCCCGGCTTTTCTCTAGCGCAGGCGTCCCTTGTTCGACTTGGGTTGGGGCGCCTGAAAAACGTAGCCCTTTTCTCTGGCGTCGGCCAGGCACCCCTCGTAATTCTTGTACGCCTTGTGCGATTCTGAGACCACCGTCCGGTCCGCGGAAATCTGCTGCCACCTCCAGGCGTGAGTGGGGTCGCTGTAGAAGCGCCAAATGATGTTCATCTGCAGGAATTCTCCCTGGGGCGCGCGGTCACATCGCCTTCAGGTTCTCCGCCGAGGTCTTGCCGTTCTTGCCCGTGACCAGCTCGTATCCCACCTTCTGGCCTTCGTTCAAGGTGGACAGGCCGGCCTTCTCCACCGCCGAGACATGCACGAACACGTCCTTCGAACCGTCGTCTGCCTGAATGAAACCAAAACCCTTCGATGCGTTGAACCACTTCACTTTTCCGGTTGGCACAAGACTCTCCTGGGCGAAAGATATATGGATTGAGTGCTCGCCCGGGCCCTTGCTTTGGCCCGGAGCGACGGAAGCTAGTTTAGTCCAATTCGCCGTTGCTGCGCTCACCGGCGCGTGGGTGTCTGCCGTTATACTCGACCGTTGCAAGAGGACCCCGGCGCACCGCGCCGCAACACCCGCTCAAGGAGGATGTCATGAAACGCCTGGTTTTTGGCCTGATGCTGCTTGCGTCGCCCGTATTGGCACAGGACGCGGTGCCGCTGATCCCGTTCGACGGGTCGGACCCGCTGAAGCTGCCGAAGGACCTGTACCTCGGCGAAGTCACCGGCGTTGCGGTGAATTCGAAGGGTCACGTCTTCGTGCTGTCGCGCGGCAACACCACGGGCCCGGCCTACTCCGCCGCCGTGGCGCAGCTGCTCGAGTTCGCGCCCGACGGCGCGTTCGTTCGCGAGATCGGCAAG
>VBDE01000361.1 GCA_005883665.1 Betaproteobacteria bacterium | reverse complement strand
GCGACAGGAATCGCGAAATAGGGCCAGGCTCCGCCGGTCTTCGTGTTTCGGGCCGGGGCGACGGGCGCGCCCGCGAGGCGTTCGACGGCCGCCTCGAGATCCGGTCCGAGCGCGCTCGCGAGCGCGGTGGCGCGCACGAAGGCTCTGGTCATGCGTGTTTCTGCAGCAAGTGATCCGCGAGATTGCCGACGCAGGCGAGGATGCGGCGCGTGTCCTTGCTGTCGGTGAGGCGCACGCCGTAGCGCCTCTGCAGGGCCATCGACACCTGCAGCGCGTCGAGCGAGTCGAGCGCGAGCCGGGTCCCCGTCCCGAAAATCGCTTCCTCAGGCGACAAAGGCGGCGCGACCGGAGCCTTCTCGGTCGCCTCGAGGATGAGCGCCGTCAGGTCCGCGATCAGTGCGTCGCGAGGCGTCATTGCGCGGAAGTCAGGACGCGGCGCCGGTGATGCACCCACAGGGCGGCGGCAAGCAGGGCGGCCGCGAGCGCGAGCAGCTTCGCGCAGGGCGCGGCGATGTCGGCTGCGCCGCCGTGGCGCAGGATCACGGCGTGGAACCCGTCGAGGGCCCACGCCATGGGCGAGACCTCGGAGAGCTTCTGCATGGTTTCGGGCATCACGAAACGCGGCACCATGATGCCGCCGACGGCTGCGGCGAGAATGTTGCCGACGCCGCCGATCACGGTTGCCTGCTCGAGCGTGCGCGAGCACACGGCGACGAGCAGCCCCCAGCCGATGGCGGCAAAGCTGGTGCACGCCGTCACCTCCGCGAGCAGGTCCCAGCGGGCGGGGAGCGCGAGCGTCTCGCCGCCGAACCAGGGCACGAGCGTCCGGCCGGCGAGCAGCATCAGCGCGGCTTGAGCGAGATTGACGGCGAAATACGGCCCCACCTTGCCCAAGAGCAGCATCGAAAACGGGACCCGCAAGCTCACCAGGCGCGCGAGCGTGCCCTCGCGCCGCTCCACGACGAAGAGCGAGGAGATCGGCATCACCACGAAGAACATCCCGAAGATGAGCCAGGCCGGCACGTTCTGCTGCACCGAAGACGGGCGCCCGGTGCCGCCGATCGTTTCGACGTTCAAGGTCGCTGCGTGTTTCAGATCGAGGGCTTCCGCGTCGGCGGCGACTCCGGCCCGGCGCATCAGCGCCGATACGCGCAGCCCGAGAACCACGCCCAGGACGCGCTGCTGAAAGGCGAGGAGTAGCGCCGGCGGCAAGGCGGGATCGGCCACGAGCTTGAGCGCTGGTACGGAGCTCGCTTTCCCGAGGGGCGTACCGAGCGCGCGCTCGAAGCCGCGCGGTACGATCAGGGTTAGCGCAGGTTTGGTGACGTGCAACACGCCGCGCTCGGCTGGCTCCGGGCTTGGGTGGAATCCATCGCCCTCCAGACGCTCGGTGAGCTGTTTCGCGAACTCTGGGCCGTCGGAAGCGATCACCGCGAACTCGGTCTGGCGCGCGGCGCCGCCCTTGAAGACGTCGCTCAGGGCGAGCGACATCACGACGATGAAAGCCGCCGGCATCAGGAACAGCACCGCGAGCCCGAGAACGTCGCGCGAAAGCGCGAGGGTTTCCTTTTCCCACAAGGCGAGCAAACGGCGCATCAGTCTCTGAGCGACCGGTGGGTCAGCCGCATGAAGAGCTCTTCGAGGCCCGAGCCGTCCCGGGTCACCTCGGAGAGCGCGCCCGAAACCAATACGCGTCCGTGGTCGATGATCGCCACGCGATCGCAGATCGCTTCGACCTCTTCCATGTAGTGACTGGTGTAGAGAATCGTCCGTTCCGTTCCCGCAAGCGAGCGGATCGAATCGAGCAGAAAGGCGCGCGACTGCGGATCGACCCCCACGGTCGGCTCGTCGAGGAGCAGGATCTCCGGTTCTGCGAGCAGGCCGATCGCGAGATTCAACCGGCGTTTCAGGCCGCCCGAAAGCCGGCCTGCGCGGCGTGCCAGCGCGCTTTCGATGCGCGCGAAGCGGGCAGCGGCGGCGAGGCGGTCCTTGAGCCGCGCGCCGGCCAGGCCCTGCACTGCGCCGAAGAAGCGCAGATTCTCCGCGCAAGTGAGCATGGGGTAGAACGCGTATTCCTGCGGCACGAGTCCCAGGCTGAGCGGCCGGCGGCGGCGCAGGGCCTCGAGCGGCTCGTCGTCGGCGCTGATTTTTCCGGTCGCCCCGTGCAATTGCCCCGCGAGGATCGAGATCAGCGTGGTCTTGCCAGCGCCGTTCGGTCCGAGCAGACCGAAAATTCCACCCGCGGGAATCACGAGGGTGACCTGGTCCAGCACGGTTTCACCCCCGCCGGGGTAGTGAAACGACACGCCCTCGAGGTTCAGCGTGCCCATGCGCGCTGGGCGCGGTGCAGGCTCTGGAAAAAAAGCTTTTCGTCGGCGGCCAGAGCGCGCAGGCGCGCAGCCAGGACCGGCGGGGAGAGCGTGTCGCGGCCGCGGATCATGCGTGCCGCGGCGAGCGCGAACTCGCGCCAGCGGTCGCCGATCTCGACCAGGCGCGACGCGAGCCCGTCGAGCGCCGCGTAGCCGGTCTTGGCCGCCAGCTCCTGCAGGAACGACGCATAGAGGAACCGGAAACCGCCGCCGCCGGTCCCGATTTCCTCCTGCATGCGAACGATGTTGCCCATGTACAGGCGCGCCCGCTCCCCGCCGTCGGCGAGCGGCAGGCGCTCGATTTGCCGCGCGAGCAGCTTCATTCCGTGCACGCCGACCAGGGGCAGGGGCGCGAGCATGATGCGCGCCGTGCGAGCAAGGGCCCGCCGGCCGAGACGCACCCAATCGGGCGGGGCCGGCGGCCTCGTCAGGAAATAGAGCAGTCCCTTGGGCGCGAGCACCCCCTTGGCGAAGCGCGCCCTCCGGAGGTCTT
>VBDE01000360.1 GCA_005883665.1 Betaproteobacteria bacterium | reverse complement strand
GCACTTTGCCGTCCTCGAGGATCTTGCCTTTGCCGACCGCAACGACCTCGCCTTGATCGGGTTTCTCTCCGGCGGTGTCGGGAATCACGATCCCGCCTGCAGATTTATTTTCCGCATCGAGGCGCTTCACTACGACGCGGTCGTGCAAGGGTCGAATCTTCGTCATCATTGGATGTGCTCCTTATTGAACAAGTCAGCGACCACTAACTGTTGTGGCCATGAATAAATAGGGGAAACTACGTTGTTAGCACTCATCTCCAGCGAGTGCTAATGATACGGGTGAGGACGGCAAATTTCAAGCCCCGGCGACCTGCCCGCTCGATACACTTTTCTCTAGGGGTATCACCGGGAGGTTGACGTTCTGCTGCGACGCCCTTGACATGCGGGTCGCGTCATCGAATATTTTCCGGCGCCTTGCCGCGCCCCCTTGGCGATAAGTAACTAAATTCCGAGAATAAACCTGTAATGTGCAGAAGTTGGATTACATAGGTTTGCCAAAGTCTTGGCTTGACACGAGTTTCCCCCTTGGATTACAGTGCGGCGGTGTCGCTAAGACTCGATTTTCAAACCGGTTCCGGGCGTTCAAGAGGGAGAAAGGGGCCTGCTTCGATGAAACACCCTGCTCTGCGTTGCACGGTCGCAGCATTGCTGCTGTCGGGCGTGTGCTCTACGTATGCCGCGGACTATTGGTACACGGGCCTTGGGGTGGGCGCCTCCCGCGCTCAGTTTTATCCCGCGGATTTCAATTTGGGCTTCAGCGAAACAAAAAAGGAGTTCGATGCCGGTTTCAAAGGGTTCATCGGCCACCAGATCAACCCGAACTGGGGGGCCGAGCTGAGCTATGCCACACTCGGTAAATTTCACTACAAGTACGATAATGGGGCGGTCACCCAGGATGCCGTCTACAAGGTGACGGGCGTGGGGTTTTCGGCGGTGCCGACGGTTCCTTTCACCAGGAACTTCTCCCTCTACGGCCGATTGGGGGCGTTCTTTTCCCAGACAAGATTGACTTTTTACAACAGTGGTTTTGCCGTGGGTTCGGTCGGTCCCGGCCGCCAGTTCAGCGATACCAGCTTCCTCAGCGGCTTCGGGGCGCAATATTTCTTCGACGGCGAGAGCGGCGTACGCATCGAGTTCGAGAACTTCGGCAGGGTCGGCAACGCGTGCACCTCGAGCATCCCCCCCGGAACCTGCACCGGCCGCGCCAACGCGAAGATGATCTCGGCCAGCGCTATTTTCAAATTCTGAGCGCGATTCGTTAAAGAAAGCCGGGGCTCACCCGGCTGCTTGTCCGAACCGCTATAGCCCCAGGTCTTTCCAGAGCCGGTCGACTCGATTTTTCACATCGGACTGCATCGCGATCGGCCGGCCCCAGACGCGTGAAGTCTCTGCGGTCCATTTGTTGGTGGCGTCGATTCCCATCTTCGATCCGAGCCCCGCGACCGGGCTCGCAAAATCGAGATAGTCGATCGGGGTGTTCTCGACGATGAGCACGTCGCGGCTCGCGTCCACGCGCGTGGTCAGCGCCCACACGACCTCCTTCCACTCGCGGATATCGATGTCGTGGTCGGTCACGATGATGAACTTGGTATACATGAACTGCCGCAAAGTGCTCCAGATCCCGAACATCACCCGCTTCGCATGTCCGGGGTACTGCTTCTTCATGCTCACCACGGCAAGTCGGTAGGAGCACCCCTCCGGTGGGAGATAAAAGTCCTCGATTTCGGGAAACTGCTTCTGAAGGACCGGCACGAACACTTCGTTCAACGCTGCGCCGAGCACCGCCGGCTCGTCCGGGGGCTTGCCCGTGTAGGTCGAGTGATAGAGCGGCTCGCGGCGCATGGTGACGCGCTCCACCGTAAATACCGGAAAGGCTTCCTTCTCGTTGTAATAGCCAGTGTGATCGCCAAACGGACCTTCGACCGCAGTCTCCCCGGGCCGAATCGCCCCTTCGAGCACGATCTCGCTTGACGCCGGTACCTGCAGATCCGAGCCGCGACAGCCTGCAAGCTCGGTGCGCGAGCCGCGCAGCAGGCCGGCGAACTGATATTCGGAGAGCGTGTCGGGTACCGGGGTAACCGCGCCGAGAATCGTCGCGGGATCGGCTCCGAGGGCCACCGCCACTGGAAAAGGCTCACCCGGCTGCGCCTCGGAATGCTCGCGAAAGTCGATCGCGCCACCGCGATGGGGAAGCCACCTCATGATGAGCTTGTCCGGAGCGATCACCTGCTGGCGGTAGATGCCGAGGTTCTGACGCGCCTTGCGCGGCCCGCGCGTGACCGTCAATCCCCACGTGATGAGCGGTCCTGCGTCGTCGGGCCAGCACGTCTGGATCGGAAGGCGCGCAAGGTCCACGTCCCTTCCCTCCCACACCACCTGCTGGCACGGAGCGCCCGAAATTTCCTTCGGGGCCATGTGCATCACTTGCCTTCCGATCGGAATCCAGCGCTCGAGCACGTCGCGAAATCCCTTGGGCGGCTCCGGTTCCCTAAGGAACGCCAGCAGCTTTCCGATATCGCGCAGCGTTTCGCGTGGTTCCGCGCCTGGTTCCGCGCCCATGGCGAGGGCGACGCGGCGCGTCGTGCCAAACAGGTTGCCGAGCACAGGGATCACGTGGCCCTTGGGCTTCTCGAACAGCAAAGCCGGGCCGCCCGCCTTGAGCACGCGGCTGCAGACTTCGGTCATTTCGAGTTTCGGATCGACCTCGGCGCGCACACGCTTCAGCTCGCCTGCGCGCTCGAGCTGCGACAGAAAATCGCGCAGGTCCCGGTATCTCATCGCTCTAGACGATCGTAGCTGTGGCGGCGCCGGCCAGCGAGATTCAGGTCCACGGGATTCCCCGGCTTATCGCGAAGTCGGCAAAAATTCCGCCAAAAATGATCGCGCCGACCCGGTTGTTCTGATTAAAAGCCTTGAAGCAGGCTACCCGGTCGCGGCCGCGGATGAGGCGATAGTGATGCGTCATGATTGCAGCCGCAGCGGCGAGACCCAGATAGTAGACCAGACTCAGCCCGCGGTGCAGGCCGATGCCCGCAAGCAGCGCAAGCGTCACGCCGTAGCAAACCATTACCGCAGGCACATCGTATCGTCCGAGGGTAATCGCAGCTGTCTTGATGCCGATGCGCAGATCGTCGTCGCGATCCACCATCGCGTACTCGGTATCGTAAGCGATCGCCCAGAAGATGATGGCAAGCCGGGATGGTTCCGAGTATTGCGGCGTACCCCATCGGAATGCCGAAGCCGAACGCGATTCCGAGATACGCCTGCGGAATCGCAAGAAATCGTTTGGTCAGGGGATAAGTCGCCGCAAGACCGAGCGCGGCAAATGAGAGAAGCACCGTAAGCCGATTGAGCGACAGCACCAGCCCGAAGGAGGCGAGTGTCAGAACTGAGGCGAGAATCCACGCTTCGCGTCGGCTCACCAACCCCGTGGCGAGCGGTCGGTTCCGCGTGCGCTCGACGTGAGCGTCATAGCGCCAGTCGGCGAGGTCGTTCATCACGCAGCCGGCCGAGCGCATGAGCAGCGTCCCCAACGCGAAGATCCAGACGATCCGCCCCTCCGGCCTGCCGTTGCTCGCGAGCCACAGCGCCCACAGCGTGGGCCACAGCAACAGTAGCGTGCCGATCGGCTTGTCGAGCCGCATCAGGCGCTCGTACAACGTCAGCCGGGCAGCAAGAGCGGCGAAATTCATAGCGAGAGCATTGTAGCCCTCAGGCGCAGTAGCCCTCAGGCCTCAGGCATTGAGAAAATCGGCACGCCCGCCGAGCCAGCGCTCGAGATGCCTTTCAGCGGAGCCGGAATGACCGGCGAGGAGCGCCTCGGCCTCCGTGCGCGCCGATTCGATCAAGTCAGCGTCCTCGATGAGATCTGCAAAACGCAAGAGCGGCGCTCCGCTCTGGCGGGCGCCGAGATATTCGCCAGGACCGCGCAGCTGGAGATCTTCGCGTGCGATGACGAATCCGTCTGCATTCTCGAAAATCACTTTCAGTCGGTTGCGGGCGGCCTCCCCAAGAGGATTCTGATAGAGCAGAACGCACACGGATTCCATCGCACCGCGCCCGACGCGCCCGCGCAGCTGGTGCAATTGTGCAAGGCCGAAGCGCTCGGCGTGCTCGATTACCATGAGCGAAGCGTTGGGGACGTCCACGCCCACCTCGATCACGGTCGTTCCCACGAGCAGATCGATCCTGCCTGCCTGAAAAGCGGCCATGGTCTTCGCTTTCTCGGCGGGTTTCAGGCGGCCGTGAATCAGCCCTACATCGAGTTCTGGAAACTCTTTCCTCAGCCTAGCGTGAGTATCGAGCGCCGTCTTGAGCTGCAGCTGTTCGGACTCCTCGATCAGCGGGCACACCCAGTAAGCCTGGCCTCCGTCGCCGCAAGCCTCGCGGATGCGCCGCACGACTTCTGCACGGCGCGAATCGGCGAAGAGCTTGGTGACCACGGGCTTTCGTCCCGGCGGCAGCTCATCGATGACCGACACATCGAGATCGGCGTAGTAGCTCATCGAAAGCGTCCTAGGAATCGGCGTCGCGCTCATCATCAGCTGGTGCGACTCCTCTCCTTTGGTGCGCAGCGCCAGCCGCTGGGCGACGCCGAAGCGGTGCTGTTCATCGACGACGGCAAGGCCCAGAGAACGGAATTCAACTCCTTCCTGGAAGAGCGCGTGTGTGCCGATGGCGACCGCGGCTTTTCCGG
>VBDE01000359.1 GCA_005883665.1 Betaproteobacteria bacterium | reverse complement strand
GCCGCTCGACCCCGGCCGCAGCGTCGTCGATCTCCTGCGCCACCGCGTGCTCCGTCATGTTTTTGTCGCCAGCGGGCTGCTGGCCGCGGCGTGGGACATGTTTACCTTCGCGATTCCGATCTACGGCTCGCGCATCGGATTGTCGGCGTCGAGCATCGGCCTGGTGCTCGGCTCGTTTTCCGTGGCGACCTTCGTCATCCGGGGGCTTCTGCCTGCGATATCGCGGCGGCTGACCGCGTGGCCGCTCCTTACGGTATCCCTGGCAACGGCAGCAGCGACCTTCTTCCTGTTTCCGTTACTCGAGCGCGCGAGCTTCCTGATGGCGGTTGCCTTCCTGCTCGGTCTAGGGCTCGGGATGTCGCAGCCGATGGTTATGTCCTTACTCCATAACACGACGCCCGCCGGCCGGGTCGGCGAAGCGATAGGCGTGCGCATGAGCCTCGTCAACATGAGCCAGATCGCGATGCCGCTCCTGTTCGGCGCGCTCGGCACGGTGCTGGGCATGCTCCCCGTGTTCTGGGCGACTGCGCTTCTGCTTTCCCTCGGCAGCCTGTATGCGCGCCGCCGCAAGTAGGTCGTAGAATTCCCGCAATGGATCTCGCCGCCCTGCGTCAGGAATACATGCGTTCCGGTCTGCACGAGAAGGATCTCCACGCGGATCCGCTTGCGCAGTTCGGCAACTGGTTCGACGAGGCCCTGCAGTCCGGTATCGCCTTGCCCAATGCGATGACGCTGGCGACCGCGACGAAAAAGGGGCGTCCTTCGGCGCGCGCCGTGCTGCTGAAGGGCTTCGACGCGCTCGGCTTCGTCTTCTACACGCACTACCGCAGCCGCAAGGGCCGCGAGCTCGAGGAAAACCCGCAGGCGATGCTGCTTTTCTGCTGGACGGAGCTGGAGCGCCAGGTGGGCATCGAAGGCCGCGTTGCGCGGGTGTCGGCGGCGGAATCCGACGAGTATTTCGCAAGCCGGCCCCTGGGGAGCCGGCTCTCGGCGACCATCTCGCCGCAAAGCGAACCCGTGGCGAGCCGGGAGGCGCTCGAAATACGGCTTGAAGAAGCGTCCAAGCGCTTTCGCGACTCGCCGCCCCGCCCGGCGCACTGGGGTGGTTATCGTCTCGCGCCGGAACGGTTCGAATTCTGGCAGGGCCGCAAGGACCGCCTGCACGACCGGCTGTGCTACCGCAGGGCGGGAGGCGTCTGGAAAATCGAACGGCTGGCGCCCTAAAGGGCCACCAGCCGTATCGGTGGGAGGGCGGTGGCTTGGAGGCGCCGCCCGGCCCGGAAGAAACCTAGACTTGTTCGATCAGCGCGCGGCCACGAGCTGCTTTTTTTGGAATTCCGCGGCCGTGTAGCTCGGCGACAGATTGCCCAGGCCGCTGTCCAGCGATTCGCCGGCAACTCGGTAGCGTTGGAATTCGGCCGCCGTATAGCTCGGCGACAGATCGCCCAGGCCGCTGTCAAGCGATTCGCCCAGTACCTGGAAGGAATTGTCCATTGCGTCGGACGCCGCGTCGGCGCTGAACACAGCCGGCGAAAACAGCATCGCGACCATCGAAGCGAGTGTCAGAACTTTACGTGTGCCCATCGCAGTCTCCTTCTGTCGGTTGTTCCTCGGGGACGTTGGCGGGACGACAAGATCGCTCTTGATGGCCGGTCCATTCCAACATCCGCTATCTGTTTTCCGTGCATCCCACTAGCAGCAAGACCGATGCCAGGAAAAATGTGACTTTTTACCGCCGCCTTCGGCCCTTTCCCGGGCAAGCCATTTGATACGATTGGGCCGAATGATCAATTCGCCGAGCCCCCGCTGGACTTCGCGTACGCCGCGCTGAACCGCATCGTCCGGATCGACCGGGGCGAAGTCGCCGCGTCGCTGTGGTCGTTCGCCTGCTTTTTCTTCGTATTGTGCGGCTACTACGTCCTTCGGCCGCTGCGCGACGAGATGGGCGTGCAGGGCGGGGTTGAAAACCTTCCCTGGCTCTTTTCGGCGACCTTCGCGGCCATGCTCGCAGCGGCGCCTCTTTTCGGTTGGGCGGCAGCGCGTCTGCCGCGCCGGCGCCTCGTTCCCTGGACCTACCTTTTCTTCATCGCCAACGTGCTCGTCTTCTACGCCCTGTTCGCAGGCGGCGTAGCGCCGCCTGCGGTGGCGCGCGCCTTCTTCGTCTGGGTGAGCGTTTTCAATCTGTTCGTGGTGTCGCTTTTCTGGAGTCTCATGGTCGACTTGTTCCGGCCGGAGCAGGCGGCGCGCCTGTTTGGCTTCCTTTCCGCCGGCGGCAGCTGCGGCGCGCTCGCGGGCCCGACGCTCACCGCCTTGCTCGCCGCGCCGCTCGGGACGGCAAACTTGCTGCTGGTGTCCTGCGGTTTTCTCGGCCTTGCGCTCGTCTGCATCCATGCGCTCATTCGCCGGGCCGGCACAGGCGCGTCGACCACCCGAACCCCCGCCGAACCGGGAGACTCCATCGGCGGCACGACCTGGTCGGGCATCGCCGAGATTCCCCGCTCGCCCTACCTCCTGGGCATCGTGGCGTACGTGCTTCTCTATACCGTGCTCTTCGGCTTTGCTTACCTCGAACTCGCCCGGCTGGTGTCTGCGACCTACAACGACTCCGCGCAGCGCACCGCGCTCTTTGCGCAGATGGACCTCGCGGTCAACGTAGTCACCCTGCTCGGCCAGCTTCTCGTCGTGGCGAAGTTCGTCGAAAAGCTC
>VBDE01000358.1 GCA_005883665.1 Betaproteobacteria bacterium | reverse complement strand
CACCACGACCTCCGCGCGAGCGGAAACGAGCCCCGCGAGGAGAACGCCGGCCGCGACGAGGCCGAGCCAGCGCCTTGGCATGAGGGGATTACCGCTTGGCCGGCGCGCCGGGCTTGCCGAAATCGACCGTCGGCGGTTTCGAGATGGCTTTTTCGTCTTCGACGCTGAAGCTCGGTTTGATCTGGTAGCCGAACAACATCGCCGTGAGGTTGACCGGAAACTGGCGTATGAGCACGTTGTATTCCTGCACGGCCTTTATGTAGCGGTTGCGCGCGACCGTGATGCGGTTCTCGGTGCCTTCGAGCTGCGCCTGCAAGTCGCGGAAGTTCGCGTCCGACTTGAGCTGCGGATAATTCTCGGCGACCGCGAGCAGCCGCGAGAGCGCGCTCGTCATTCCCGCCTGCGCCTGCTGGAAGCGCCGAAACGCGGCTTCGTCGTTCAGGAGTTCCGGCGTCGCCTGGATGCTGCCGACCCGCGAGCGCGCCTCGGTGACCTGGACCAGCACCTGCTGTTCCTGCGCCGCGAATCCTTTGACGGTGTTGACGAGGTTGGGAATCAGGTCAGCGCGCCGCTGATACTGGTTGAGGACCTCGGACCAAGCCGACTTGACCTGTTCGTCGCTTCGCTGGATGTCGTTGTAGCCGCAACCCGCCAACCCCGCGGTGATCAGGACAATGACCGCTGCAAGTAGCTTGCGCATGGATTCCTCCCTGAAGGTCGTGCCCCTAAACTGGGGACGCGGTGCGCGATTGCAAGGCCGCGATGCTGCGCCGGGCGAAGCACAAGTCTTCCCAGGCCTTGGCCTTGTCGGGAAGATTGCGCAGCAGATAAGCCGGATGATAGGTCACGATGAGGGGCACGCCCTGATAGCGATGCAAGCGCCCGCGCAGGCTCGCAATGCTCGCCTCGGTGCTGAGCAGCGCCTGCACGGCAAAGCGACCCATCGCGAGGATCAGTTTCGGCCGGATGAGCTCCAGCTGGCGCAGCAGATGCGGCGTGCACTGGGCGACCTCGAAGGGCTCCGGATTGCGGTTGCCCGGCGGACGGCACTTGAGCACGTTGCAGATGTAGACGTTCTCGCCGCGCGCGAGGCCGAGCGCGGCGAGCATGTTGTCGAGCAGGCGGCCGGCCTGCCCCACGAAAGGTTCGCCGCGCGCGTCCTCCTCGGCACCCGGCGCCTCGCCCACCAGCAGCCAGTCGGCGTGCTCGTCGCCGACGCCGAACACCGTTTGCGTGCAGGTCTTGCGCAAGCCGCAGGCCTGACAAGCCGCGACGGCGGTTTTCAACTCCGGCCAATCCATGCGCAGAATGCGGGCCGCGCGGTCATCGGCAAGATCGAGCCTGGCAGCCGCCACGAGCCCCGGAATGGGAGGAAGGATTTGCGGGGGACGACGCGCTGGCGGCGGTTTCAAAACCGCCGGCGCGCCCGAGCGGCTTTCCCCGGATTTTTTTTCCTGATCCGGAATCCCCGGTCCCCGGGCCCGCTTCGGCCCGCGCAGCTTCCACACGGGAGCGAGCCCCATCTCTTCCAGGTAGCGCTCGCTCCGCGCATTCATGGATCGAGTCACAGATCGAGCGCGAGAACCAGCGCGTCCTCGCGGCCTCGATGCGCCGGATAGTATCCGCGCCGAACGCCGACCTGCTTGAAGCCATAGCCGGTATAGAGGCGCCGCCCCACCTCGTTCGTAGGCCGGACTTCGAGGAACAAGACCTTCACCTCGTGCTCTCGCGCGATTCCGACCACGTGCTCGAGCAGGCTGCGCCCATAGCCCCGGCGCTGAGCACGGGCGGCGACGCTCAAGTTCAGAAGATGGGCTTCGCCCGCGGCAAGCAAGAGCACCGCGTAACCGATCAGCTGTCTGCCGTCGCGGTATGCGAAACAGCCGTATCCGGCGCGCAGCGAGTCGCGGAAATTCCCGAGCGTCCAGGGAAATTCATAGAGGCTCTCCTCGATCTCGACCACCGCGCGAAGATCGGCCTCGCTCATCGGCTCGAGGCTAGGGGCAGGTCGCAGTACCGCGCTCATCAGCGTTCGCTCGTCTTGAGCGCGACCTTGTCGCGCAGATACTCCGGCACCGCCGCGGCGGCGTCCTTCGCTTCCCCCGCCGCAAAACGCGGGATTGCGAGTTTCAGCACCGCCCGCGCGGTCGGGGCCGCCTCGGGACGGATCGCCGAAACGCATCCTCCAAGCCGGGCCGCGAGGAGCTCGCGATAGGCGGCGAAACCGTCGCCGCAACCGATCCAGCTCTCCCCGGGCACGAGGGGCACGGCTTCTGGCCGGTACACGCCGGGAGCGGAAACCTCTTCCCATCCGTCCCCCGCCCTCCGGTAGGCGGCATGATACACCTCGCCCTTGTGCGCATCGAGGCAGGCGATAATCCGGGAGCCTGCGGCCTCTTCCGCCGCTTCTTCCGCCACAGCGAGCAGAGTTCCGATTCCGACCACGCCGATGCCGCGCGCAAGAGCGAGCCCCTGAGTGACGCCCGCCGCGATGCGAAGGCCGGTAAACGAGCCCGGACCCGCACCGTAGGCAATGCCTTGGATCTGCGCGAATTGGAGCCGCGCCTCGACGAGCACTTGATCGACCATGTCGAGGATCCTCTCCGCGTGGCGCTGACCGGCGCGCTCGTGACGCGCAAACAGCGCTTCGCCGCGGCTTGCCGCTACCGAGCAGAAATCGCTGGAGGTATCGATCGCTAGCAGATTCATCGGCGCTCAAGGATTCTATCGGATCGGAGAGCCGCCTGCGGCGCTTGACGCCGGGCGGTTCAGCCCCGATGATTGTCTGAGGAAAATAAAGCATCCGCCCGGAGGAAAACACATGCGTCAATGGATCGCGCCGATTGCCCTGGCGCTTCTCGCCGGTCCCGCTTTCGCTCAGGACGCCTATCCGTCGCGCCCGATCACGATGGTGATCGCGTTCCCCCCGGGCGGCGTCACCGACGTCACCGCGCGGCCTACCGCCCTGGCGATGGAAAGGGTGCTGAAGCAGCGCGTCATCATCGAGAATAAGCCCGGCGCGGCGGGAGCCACGGGCAACGCCTATGTCGCCAACGCGAGGGCCGACGGATAC
>VBDE01000357.1 GCA_005883665.1 Betaproteobacteria bacterium | reverse complement strand
TCTGTGAGGTTCTCGGTGAGATGAACAATGATGCACTCTACCAATCACATGCTGTGATGTTGTTCTCGGCGGCGAGTGCAAATATGGGTGTTCCTTGAGGCCTAACGTAAATTGATTGACAGTTTAAATAGTGACAAATTAGTTGCCAATTTAGTGGACAGATCGCCGGTCTGTAAAGCACCCACTACCTCGAGTCGTTTGTAGCGCGTCGCCGCCGGCGCCTGCGCCAGGCAAGTACCACGTGCGCGCGCCAGGCGATCTGCACCAGCGCATAGCCCGCCGCAGCGAGGGTGAGCGCGAGCGCGATGAGTCCTACCGCGAGCGGCTTGCCCAGCGAGAGCAGCCAAGCGAGCCAGACCTCCAGCCAGTGCGAAAGATGCGACCAATCGAACTCCGGCTCGGGCGTGAAGGACGCGTCACCGCCCACCAGCAGCTTGCCGTACTCGTAGGCGAGCAGATACAGCGGCACGATGGTGAGCGGGTTGGTGTAGAGCGTGACGACCAATGCGACGGGCAGATTGACGCGGAACGCCACCGCGAGCAGCGCCGCAACGGCGAACTGCACCGGGTTGCTGCCCGGTACCAGCCCGGCGAACAGGCCCGCCGCCACGCCGCCCGACACCGATCTGCGGTTGAGGTGCCACAGGTTGGGGTGAAGCAGCAGCGTGCCGAAGCGCGCGATGTGCCGGTTCTGCCGGATCGACTCGTTGCTCGGCAGGTACTTGCGGAAGAATTTTCGAAGCATCGCCGACTAGCATATCAACCTCCGGGACCCTTGGCCGTTAATCGCGAATGGAAAGCGTTGCCGGCTCGCGATGAGATTTGCCGCATTGGGTTTCGCGCTCGGCGTGTGCCTGCTCCAGCAGCAGCCCGTCTTGCCGGGGGCGGGGTGGCTGGCGCTCGTTTCCGCGTTCGCGGCGATCGCCGGGGTCGGGTTCTCCAGGCGCGCATCACCGATCATCGCGGCCGGCGCGACCTTCATCGGCTTTGCCGCCCTCGGGTTCGCATGGGCGGCGGCGCTCGCGCACCTGCGGTTTTCCGACCGGTTGGATACGGCGTTGGAGGGGCGCGACGTGCTTGTCAGCGGCGTCGTCGCCGGACTCCCGCAGGCCTTCGAGCGCGGCGTGCGTTTCGATTTCGACGTGGAATCTCCCGAGACCGGCGTGCCGCGGCGCATCGTGCTCTCTTCGTACGGCGGATTCGCCCCGGATGATTCCCATGGCGTGCTCCCGGTGCGGGCCGGGGAGCGGTGGCGCTTCACGGTGCGCCTGCGCCGGCCGCACGGCAGCGCCAACCCGCACGGATTCGATTACGAGGCCTGGCTTCTCGAGCGCGGCATTCGCGCGACCGGATACGTGAGAATGCCCTCGCGCCGCGCAGGCGATGAGCGCGCGCAAATTGCGCCCGAGCGGCTCGCGGCTCTGGTGCACCGGCCTCAGTACCGGATCGAGAGGCTGCGCGAGGCGGCGCGGGAAAAGATCCACGATGCGCTCCCCGAGCGTCCTTACGCGGGCGTACTGATCGCGCTCGCGATCGGCGACCAGAACGCGATCGGTCCAGAGGATTGGCGGTTGTTCGCCCGCACCGGTGTGAGCCACCTGATGTCCATCTCCGGTCTTCATGTCACCATGGTGGCGGGCCTCTTTGCGATGCTCGTTTCCTGGTGCTGGCGTCGCAGCGAGTCCCTTTCGCTTACCTTGCCCGCGCAGAAAGCCGCGGCGGTCGCGGGCTTTCTCGCCGCGTTCGCCTATTGCATCATTTCCGGATTTGCAGTTCCCGCCCAGCGCACGCTCTACATGGTCGGGGTGGTCGCTCTGGCGCTTTGGCTCGGACGCGCAGCGAGCGCCTCGCGGGTGCTCGCCGCGGCGCTGCTCCTCGTCCTCCTGCTCGACCCCTGGGCGGTCCTGTCTCCGGGGTTCTGGCTATCGTTCGCGGCGGTTGCCGTGATTTTCTTCGTCGCTACCGGTCGTACCGCTCGGCCTCACTGGCTCGCGCAGTGGGGAAGGGTGCAATGGGCGGTCACCGCGGGCCTCGCTCCGCTGCTGCTGGTGCTGTTCCAGCAGGTATCGCTCGTCTCACCGATCGCCAATGCGCTCGCGATCCCGCTGGTGAGCTTCGTCATCACGCCGCTCGCGCTTGCCGGCGCGGTGCTCCCGTTCGACTGGCCCCTTGAGCTGGGGCACGTGATTCTCGAAGTCCTGATGGCGGTGCTCGACTGGCTCGCAGCGCTGCCGAGCGCGGTCTGGCATCAGCACGCGCCGGTGCCGTGGACGGTGCCGCTTGCGCTCGCGGGGATCGCCTGGCTCCTGCTCCCGCGCGGATTTCCGTCCCGGGCGCTCGGGGTGCTGCTGATGGTGCCCCTCTTTGCCGCGAGCCCGCCGGGCCCCCGTAACGGAGAGCTCTGGATCACCGTGCTCGACGTGGGGCAGGGGCTTGCGGTGGTCGCGCGCACCGAAAAACACGCGCTGCTCTACGACGCGGGCCCGGCGTTCAACGCCTTTTCGGACAGCGGCAGCCGCATGATTCTTCCCTACCTCCGCGGCGAAGGCATCGACCGGCTCGATGCGCTAGTCGTGTCCCACGACGACCGCGACCATTCGGGGGGCGCGGGCTCGGTGCTCGAGGCGATCCCCGTCGGCGTTCTGTGGTCCTCGCTTTCCACGGATCACCCTCTGCTTGCGGCACCTGCCTGGCGCGCGCCCTGCCTCGCCGGGCGCAAATGGTTTTGGGACGGAGTCTCCTTCGAATTCCTCCACCCGCGCTCGGAGGCTCCCGAGGGCCGTGCAGCGCGCGCGAACAACCAGAGCTGCGTGTTGCGGATCGAAGCCCCCTCAGGCCGCGTTCTGCTCACGGGAGACATCGAGCGCGCCGCCGAGCGCGAGCTTCTGCTGCGTGCGCCCGCGCTGCTACCCGTGGACGCGCTGCTCGTGCCCCATCACGGCAGCGCCACCTCGTCGACGCCGGATTTCGTGAAGCAGGTGGCGCCGCGCCATGCGGTGTTCGCGGTCGGCCACCGCAACCGCTTCGGCCATCCGCGCGAGGACGTGCTCGCGCGCTATCGCGAGGCCGGCAGCGGGCTGCTTCGCACCGATACCGGCGGCGCGATCCAGCTGCGCTTTGCGCCGGGTACCTTGCGCGTGGAGGCCGAGCGCGATCGCGCCAAGCGCTACTGGCACGAGTAGAGGACCTGCCGGTTACAATCCGCACTCGGCCTTTGAGCGAACCCGGAGGACATCCATGAAACGCGTTGCAGCAGCCCTCACCGCAGTTCTCGCCGCCGGTCTGCTCGCCGCTCCGCCGGCTCGAGGCCAGCAGTACCCGAACAAGCCGATCCGCATCATCGTCCCCTTCGCTGCAGGCGGCACCTCGGACATCCTGGCGCGCGCAATCGGACCGCACATCACCACGGCCTGGGGCCAGCCGGTCATCGTGGAAAACCGCACCGGCG
>VBDE01000356.1 GCA_005883665.1 Betaproteobacteria bacterium | reverse complement strand
ATCTGGCCGACCTGCATCGTCGTTCCGGCAGGCTATCGCATCGCGATCACGATCCGCGGACGGGACTATGAGCACGACGGCGAAGCGGCGTCCCTCTCCAACATGAAAAATCCCATGCGCGGCTGCGGGCCCTTCATCCACGACGACGAGACCGACCGCCCGCTTGCGATCTTCGGCGGGAAAGTCACGTTGCACTTCGGTCCGGGACGGCAGGCCAGCGTGTTGTTGCCCGTGATTCCCCCGAAGTAATCGCGTGCGCGCCGAGCTCGTCTCCATTCCCACCGAAACGACCCCGCTCGACGGCCTGTACTACGAGCCCGAGGGCAAGGGCACGGGCGCGGCGCTGCTGTTTCACGGCAACACCATGAACTTCTATGTCGGCGCGCTGCGCTTCCTGCCCCCGGTTCTCGTGAAGCTCGGCCTGGCGTGCCTTGCGTTCAATCGCCGTGGGCACGACATCCTCAGCACGCGCAACAGCCGCGTCCCAGAGGGCGGTGCGTTCCAGCTCGCGCGGGAAGGCATCGAGGATAACCGCGCCGCCGTGCAGCACGTCGCCGATCATCCCCGGACCCCGGCGCTGGTGCTGCTCTCCGCGCACCTGGGCGGCAAGAACATCCTGGAGCGCACCAGCAAGGCCGGCCTGATGGCACAGGACCGCATCGAGGAATTCACCGCGCGTGCAAGGGAGCTCGTCGCGTCCGGGCGCGGCCGCGAGCTGATGCTGATGCCGGGCTGGTGGTACGCGATCAGCGCGCAGAGCTACCTCGACCGCCTCACCGAGACTCCCGACGCGCTCGCGCTCGCCCCGACGATCAAATGCCCG
>VBDE01000355.1 GCA_005883665.1 Betaproteobacteria bacterium | reverse complement strand
GCCGAGGATTTCAGGGCCCGCGCCGGGGTCCCTGCGACGTGGGAATTGTTCCCGACTGCGACCACTTCTACGACGGGCGCGAGGAAGCGATCCAGGCGATCGTCTCGTCGTGGCTCGCGAAAGCGCTGCATTTGGACGCCAATGCCGTCGTCTCCGCGAAGCCTGTCCTCGAGTAAATAGATCAGAGAGCAGGGAGCCGACATTCAATGTCGGTTATCGACCCGGGAAGCGACCGCCTGGAAAGACGGTCGCCCCTGGCGCCAATCGCTACACTTCCGTTTGCTCGGCTATCTCCAGGGCGTCGCATGCGCGCGACGCGATGGTGGTCAACGCGCAGCCGCTTGACGCCGATGAATTATGCACCGTCGAGCGCCAAGTGGCCGCGGGTGGAGTGGACCTCGATCTCAGCCCTGTGTGACGATCTCACTCAGCACGTCGAGCGCCTCGTGGGCCGCCGAAAATCCCGCATAGGCTCCTATCTGGAGCAGTGCCTCACGCAGCTCCTCCACGGTCCACCCGAGGTTCAGCGCGCCGCGCAAGTGCGTCTTGAGCTCCTCGTTGTGTCCGGTGGCGGCGAGCGCCGACACCACCACCAGGCTGCGATATTTCAGGTCCAGACCGGGCCGATTCCACACTCCACCCCAGACGTGCTCGATGGCGGTCTCGAAGAACGGCGCCAGAAACGGATCGCCTTGCGTCCGCGGACCGTTCGCTTCACCAAATACGCGCTGACGGATCGATGCCCCGCTTGGCCTTGCGTCCTGTGCCACTTGCTGCCTCTCGTTCATCGCTGTTTCTCCTTTATTGGATTGGATTGGACTACGTAGTCAAAGCCGTTTTGGATTACTTGCTGTTAGCCCCGCTTGGCCTTCTGAGCATTCAACACTGCGACCTGTGCAGCGGAGATGCCCTCGAGGGCTAGTCCGTAGGACAAGCTCTCCTGCAGCCGGCGGCGGAAGCGGGTCGAAAGGGCCATGCGCGTATACCGCAGCGTCAGCGGGTTCTGCTTCTTGAGATGTCGCGCCAATTCCCAAGCCCGTGGAAGGAGAGCCTCAGGCAGGACGACCTCGTTAACGGCGCCGTACTCCTTCGCCTCTACCGCGCTGAGTTTTTGACCGCTCAGCAGAAAGTACCGACCACGAATCTCCCCGATGACCTCAGGCCACACGACGTGCAAACCGTCGCCCGGCACGATGCCAAAAGCCGGATGCGGTGCGTCCTGAAAGTACGCGCCCTCGGCAGCAAGCACGATGTCGCAAAGGAGGGCGTACTCGGAGTGGGCGGTCACTGGGCCGTTGATCGCGGCGATCATCGGCACCTCGATGTCGAGAATGTTCTCGAGGACTTTGGTGCCTTCGCGGAGGACCTTGTCGTAGCCCGTCGGTGTGAAGAAGTCGAAACCCTCGGGCGAGATCTGCGCGCAGAACTCATTCCCCGTCCCCGTCAGGATGACGACGTGGTTGTCGGGATCGTCGCCGATGTCGCGGAACGCGTGGACCAAGGCTTGGTGCACGTAGCCGTTGAACACCAGGGGGCCGCCTCGTGTATGCAAGGCGACCTCCAGGATGCCGTTCTCGCGTTTCATCCTGAGGTTCTCGTATTTGTCGCGATAGGTTTCGAACGTGTGAGCTTGCGGAGGGCCGCCGGCCTCGAAGTTGGCACGGAAGGCGGCGAGTCTTTCTGGCAGTGTCATTGGGCTTCTCCTGTCGGTTGGTGCCGTATTCGGCTGCATTGCCAATATGCGCCGCTGCCGGCTCGCCCGGTAGAGGCCTGGCAGGAGTAACATACATTCGTCTGGTGAATGAATCGGTGACTCCATGACCGATCGCATCGTCGCCCTGCGGCTTTTCGTGCGCGTCGCGCGCGCCGGCAGCTTCTCGCGCGCCGCCCGCGAGCTCGGGCTCTCACAGCCGTCGGCCTCGCGCATTGTCGCGACCCTGGAGAAAGAGATCGGCGCGGCGCTCTTCACGCGCAGCACGCGCGCGCTGTCATTGACCGAAGCGGGCGCCGAGTACCTCGCGCGCGTGGAAGCGATCCTCGCCGCGCTCGACGAAGCCGACCTCGCGGCGCGCGGCACCGGAGAATTGCGCGGCGTCCTGCGCGTAGGCGCCTCCTCCAGCTTCACCGAGCATGCGGTCATTCCGAGGCTCGATGATTTTCTCGGGCGTAACCCAAAGCTCCGGATCATGCTGCTGGTCCACGATCAACGGCAGGCGCTCATCACCGAAGGCGTGGACGTTGCCTTCCGCTTCGGCTCGCTTGGCGATTCCACGGCTACCGCGCGCCGGCTCGGCAGCATCGAACGCGTGCTGGTCGCATCGCCGGCCTACCTGCGCCGCGCCGGTCGCCCCAAAGCTCCCGCCGATCTGAACTCGCACGCCATCATCGCGGGGCCAATGGGTACAGACGGCTGGACATTCGAGAAGGATGGGCGCCGCGTCTCGCTTCGTCTGGAAGGCCGCCTTGTCGTTTCGGCGAATGAAGGCGCGGTAGCAGCCGCCGTCGCGGGCCTCGGCATCACGACGACCGGCATCATCGCCTTGCGCAAGGAGCTCGCGAACCGCTCGCTCGTTCGGGTCCTACCTGATTGGCGGATGGGTTCAGTGGACGTGCACGCCGTGTTTCCCTCTGGACGCGCAGCAAAGGCCGCCGCGCGTGCACTGGCGGACCACATGACCGGAGCGTTTCGCGAGTAATGAGCAAGCCATTCCGAACGTCCGCTCTTGGCCGAAAGCTGTCCTTCGCTGTCCCGCAAGGGCTATTGGGTCAGACGCCGCGAACTGGCCGTTTGACCTGCCCGTCGATCTGCACCGGTAGGCTGTTCTGCAATTGGTAGCGATATTGAGGCGTTGGCGTCTGCACGCTTTAGACCACAGTACGGACGACTTCGCCGTGGTTGGGAGCCAACTGCGTTACATGATTTTACCTTTCGGACACATCCTGCTTACCTGTGGCCGCGAAACTTTGAACTTGCGAACAATCGATTAAGGTCTTGGCGTTGGGACGGCAACGGTTGTACCGCCTTCCCACCAGAGCTGGAGGCGTCTGCCTTCCCTACAGGGCAGAGCCAAGCGATCCCGATAGAGAAATCGGCAGCTTGAACGCGTTGGAAGGAATCAAGTTTAGTGAGCAG
>VBDE01000266.1 GCA_005883665.1 Betaproteobacteria bacterium | reverse complement strand
CTTCAGCAATGTCTGCGACATGGTACTCCTCCTTTGTTTAGCTACGGTTGTAAACCTTCACGTCTGTACGTCACTTCTTCCGCTCCGGCTCAGTTTTCAGCGCGCTTCGGACCTGCTCCAGCGCCGCCGGGTCTTCGATCGTGGTGAGGTCGCCCGGGTCGCGCCCTTCCGCGAGCGCCTGGATGGAGCGCCGCAGCGTCTTACCCGACCGGGTCTTGGGCAGCAGCGACACGAAGTGTACGGCACGCGGCCGAGCGATGGCGCCCAGTTGCTTGTCGACGGTCTGGAGCACTTCCTTCTCCAGGCGCGCCCGTCCTTCGGGAGTCCCGAGCAGCGAAGCATCCTTCGCCACCGCGAAGGCGAGCGGCATCTGCCCTTTCAGCGAATCGGCGACGCCCACCACTGCGCATTCGGCGATGTTCGAGTGCATGTTGACCGCTTCCTCGATCTCGCGCGTGCCCAGGCGGTGCCCGGCGACGTTGATCACATCGTCGGTGCGGCCGAGGATGAAGTAATAGCCGTCCTCGTCCCGGATGCCCCAGTCGAAGGTCGAGTACGCCATTTTGTTCCGGAACGTGCCGAAATAGGTCTTCACGAAACGCTCGTCGTCGCCCCAGACGGTGGACATGCATCCCGGCGGCAGGGGCGGCGCGATGGCGACCACGGCTTTCTCGCCGGTCGCGGCCTCGGCGGCATCGGCTTCGCGCAGGAGCTTCAGGTCGTAGCCGTAGGCGGGAAAGCTCGGGCTGCCGAGCTTGATGGGCGTCTTCTCCACCCCGGGAACCGAGGTGAGGATCGGCCAGCCGGATTCGGTCTGCCAGTAATGGTCGATCACGGGTTTCTGCAGAGCCTGCGCGATCCATGCGTGCGTCGGCTCGTCGAGCGGCTCGCCGGCGAGGAAAAGGTGCTTGAGCGAGCCGAGGTCGTATTTCCGCAGGAGGGCCGGATCGTGCTTCTTCAACACCCGGATCGCGGTGGGCGCGGAGAACATCACGTTCACCTTGTGGTCCTGCACGATCTTCCACCAGATCCCGGCATCGGGTCGGACCGGAACGCCCTCGTACATGATGGTGGTCATGCCCGCGATCAACGGTCCGTAGATGATGTAGGAATGTCCCACCACCCAGCCGATGTCCGAGGTGGTGAACATCGTCTCCCCCGCGTCGCCGCAGTAGATGTGCTTCATCGATGCCGCTAGCGCGACCGCGTAGCCGCCGACGTCGCGCTGCACGCCTTTGGGCCTGCCCGTCGTGCCCGATGTATACAGGATGTAGGACGGCTCGTTCGATTCGAGCCAGACGACCGGCACTTTTGCGTCCATGTGCTCCGCGCGCAGCTCGCCGTAATCCAGATCGCGCCCGGCCACGGCCTGCATCGATGGGTCGAGCCCGCGCCGGAAAATGACGACCTTGCGGGGCGGGTGCTTCGCCAGCCTGACCGACTCGTCCACGAGCGCCTTGTAGGTCACCACCTTCCCCATGCGGCTGCCGCCGTCGGCGGTGACCATGAGCTTCGGCCGTGCGTCGTCGATGCGCGCCGCGAGGCTCGCCGCGGCGAATCCCCCGAACACCACCGAGTGGATCGCGCCGATCCTCGCGCAGGCGAGAATGACGAACGCCGCCTCCGGGATCATGGGCATGTAGACGATGACCCGGTCGCCCTTGCCGATCCCGAGCGAGCGCATCATGGCCGCGGCGCGCTGCACTTCGAGGTGGAGCTCGCGGTAGCTGAAGCTCCGCTCCTCGCCGGTTTCGGTGGAGATATAGGCGAGCGCTCTTTGGTCCCCGCGCGCCGCCAGGTGCCGGTCGAGCGCGTTGTAGCAGAGGTTGGTTTCTCCTCCGACGAACCATCGGGCGAACGGCGGCCGGCCGTAGTCGAGCACATTCTCTGGCGGCCTCTCCCAGTGCACGAGCTTCGCCTGCTCCGCCCAGAAACCTTCCTTGTCTTCGATCGAGCGTCTGTGGAATTCGCGGTACGTCGTCATCTCGGGTCCGGCCTCTCTCGCCCCTGCCACTACTTCGGCCGGTTCCTGAGCGCCTGGGTGATCTTGTCCAGCGGAAGCTCGACATTGAGGCGACGGCACACGGCCAGAAGGAAGGGCAGCATGCGACGCAGCATCTCGCTCGCCGCGTCGCCCAGCCGCTGCGCATCGGCGTGCTCGATGACTTGCACCGCCCGGTCCAGGTCATCGGGCAAGCTCACCGGTTTCAGCGGACTCGCCTCCTCCGGCTCGGCTGCGCGCTGAAGCTTGCGGCTCGCCGCATCCTGCAGGCGCTGCAGCGCCAGCTTCATCAGGTCCTCGATCGAGGCGACGTTATCCACGTCGAGCGCCGCAAGACCGAGGCTCGTGCGGATCTTCAGCACCTGGTCGCGATAGGTGACCTGCGCTTTCTCCAGTTGCTCGTGCATGCGGCGCGCGAAATTGAGCGCTTGCTGGGAGGAAGTACCGGGGAAAAGCACCGTGAAGGTCGCCTCGGCGGTGCGCCCCATCGTATCCTCCGCGCGCAGCGTGCCCATCACGAGCTTGGCGACTTTCGCGAGCAGCTGGTCGGCCACGGTCTTTCCGACTTTCCCGGCGATCTCGCCGTAGCTGTCCATGCGGAAGGTCAGGACGGCAAGCGGCCCGCCGTGCCGCCTCGCGTGGGAGTAGTGCTTGCCGCCTTCGGTCGCGAGGTAATGCGGCGTGAAGGCGCCAGTGACCGGGTCGCGCGTGGCGGTCTGGTCGAGCGCCTCCTTGTTGACGACCAGCTGCTGCTTCGCCTCGACCAAGTGCAGGAGATTGTCGATGCGCGAGAGGATCTCCGTGCCGTCGGTGGTCTTGGTGATGAAATCGTTCGCTCCTGCCGCGCGCGCGCGCTTCTTGGTGGCGTCCTCCTCGTCTCCGGAGATCACGATCACCGGCATGGAGCGAATCCGCGGCTCCTCGGACTGCCGGATGCGATCGAGGAGCGCGAAGCCGTCGAGCACCGGCATCTGGAGGTCGGAGAACACCACCACGATCGAGGGATCGTTCGTGATCGCC
>VBDE01000265.1 GCA_005883665.1 Betaproteobacteria bacterium | reverse complement strand
CGGCGTCCTTGATCTGCAGGGGCCGGGCCATGTACAGGGCCCGGCCGGTCGGCGTATCGCGCTCGCCGATGATCTCGGCGCGGTCCGGCGCCTGGCGGAACTGGTTCACGACGTCGGTTTCCCAGTCAGTGGCACGGTTGCGGGGATTGGTCGGATTGAGCGTCGCTTCCTTGTAATCGTAGTCCACGAATTTCTTGCGCAGGTCGCTGAACTGCTCGTTGGCGGCGTACGCCGGAACCGACTGCGGCAGGAACTGGTACTTAATCTGCGTCTCGAGCAGCGGGCGCACCTGCTTGGAAGTGTAGCCGCGCGTCGCGAGCGCCGATTCCATCATGATGCGGGCGTGCTGGAGGACCTCGTCGCGCGCGTTCTGCCGCAGCAGGTCGAGCGATACATAGGCGGCGATGACCAGGCCGACCAGGAAAATTGCAAGAAACACGATGTTGAACTTGACGATCAGTCTCATGACCTTCCCTCCTACCGTTGCGTGCCGGATTGCGCGCTCTTCGGGCTGTTCGAGTCCTTCGGAGCATACTTTTCCGGGAACAGCACCTTGTCCCATTCCGGGTGTTCCCGGAGATTTTCGATCAGCTTGCGGCGAAACTCGGAATCCCTGGATCGAATTTCAAACCGCTTGACGAAATTTCTTCGGATCGGGGAGCCGGCTTTGAGCCAGGCCTCGACCTCGGCGTATGTCACCTCGTGTTCGCGCTTGGGCTCGGACCTCCTGTTCTTGAACCGATCGAGCAACACCGGCAGGTCGTCCCGAAATTGCCGCGGCATGTTTTTCAGGAACTCCGACGAGGGGCGCGAGCCGAGGGTTGCCGGCTGCTCGCCCCTGCGGACGATGAACTCGCCGCCTTTCGCGTCGCGCGCGATTCTCTGCACGCCTTTCCTGCTGATTTCGTAAAATCTCACGGTGCCGGATTCGACGTACATGTCGGTGGAGCCTTCGCCAGCGTTCAGAACCGCGGTCGTTTCCCCGGCGTCGATCTCAACGCGCGGCGTAAGGTAGCGGTACTGTGTGCCCTTGCTGGATTTTTTCTGGGTGAACTTTGCCCAGCCGGACAGCAGCGCGATCTCCGACTGGCCGCGCGCTCCCGACGCGATGCTCGTCAGCATAGCGCGTGCACCCTGGCTGAGATTGAGGATCGCGCCGTCCTGAAACTCGATTTGCGCTTGCCCTTTGGGGTCGATCGACAATATGTCTCCATCTCCCAGCCGCACGCCTTGGGTGGCGGTGTAGAGCGTCGCGCCCCGTATCAGCTCAACGCTCCCTTCGGCTAGCGTCAGGGTGCCCGCAGTTTGAGCAAAAGCGGAGGCACAGGCGGCCGATAGGGTCGCTACAAACTGGAAACAAGATCCCAGCACCCTCCGGCCGCATCCGCGCATGTCCCCCCCGACTTCGCTTCCGTAGCTTCTGGAGGGCATTCTAGAGCAGACGGTAACGAGCACTCAAGTGCGACCGAGGCTGGAACAGCACTATTTTTGCTGGCCTTTTAGCTTATACTTTGCGCGGCCGCGAGAATCGCTCGCACCTGTCCGATGGAAAAGAAGCCCGTAAATCTCGCCGTTCTGTTCGCCGACATCACCGGGAGCACGCGCCTGTACGAGAAACTCGGCAACGCACGAGCGCTCGAGTGCGTCGGACTGTGCCTCAATATCATGCGCGAATCGGCGCTCGGCTGCGGGGGGCGGGTGGTCCAGACGATCGGCGACGAGGTCTTGTGCGTGTTCCCGACCGCCTCGGCGGCGACCCAGGCCGCCGCCGAGATGCAGTCGCGGGTGGAGATGCAGGAACCCGTATCCGGGCAGCGCCTTCAGATCCACATCGGGCTGCAATTCGGTCCCGTGCTGGAGGAGGGGCAGGATGTTTTCGGCGACTGCGTCAACGTCGCGGCCCGAATGGTGAAGATGGCCAAGCCCTCTCAGATCATCGCCGGCGGCGAGTGCGTGGAAGCATTGAGCAAGCCGATGAAAGATCAGACCCGCGCCCTCGACAAGCTTCCCGTCAAGGGACGGGAGCAGGAGGTCGATGTCTACGAGGTTCTATGGCGGCAAGGCGAGCAATTGACCTACATGGCGAGCCGGGCGCCCGGCCCGCCAAAACAGCCTCTGGCGCGGCTGAGCCTGAGGCACGGCGGGAAGGAAATGATCCTGGGCCCGGGGCGCGAGCTAATAAGGCTCGGCCGGGAGAACTCCTGCGACATCGTCATAGCGGACCGCAAGGCCTCTCGCGAGCACGCGCGCATCGAGCGCCGCCGCGACAAATTCGTTCTGGTCGATGTGAGTTCCAACGGCACTTTCGTCACGTTTCACGGCCAGCCTGAAATGGCCGTGAAGCGCGAGGAGGTCGTGCTTCAGGGCCGGGGATCGATCAGCTTCGGGCATCCTTACAGTGTCGATCCGACCGAAGTGGCGGCGTTCGAAATTGAAACCCCGACCTGAGCGGAGGGTAGCCTGCGTTCCTGGAGGGCGCCCCTCCCGAGTCCCTACTGGGTGCGGTGCACGAACAGCCTGCTCAACAGGCCCTCGGCGGACCGGAGTTTCTTGGCGGCGCGGCAGATGAGATCTGCGACGGATTCCGCGTCGCGCATGTGTTCCTTGGCGATCTGCCGGTCGCTTTTGCTCACCTGGATGCTCTCGATGCGCTGATCCATGCTCGAGTACGAGTTGGCATTCTTGATCATGGTCTGTCCTCCTTGTCCCGTTGCGTTTCCGACTGCCCGGTCCGTGAAAACCTTCATTCGCACGGTATCCAGCTTAAGTTTCGGAAGAGACAGGCGCAGTGAAGCCTTCCACCGCTTTATTGTGGAATATGCACACTGGGCGGAGGAGAGCCACCCGAACGAGGGGCGCTAAGGGGTTGTCACGCCGCGCGGCGATATTCGTGCGAGCCCTCGAGCGCGCGGGCGAGCTCGATCAGACTCGCGACGTTGTGCACCGGCAGGAACTCGTCCACGTGCGGTAGCATCGCGCGCACGCCGGCCGGCCGAGCCTCGAATCCCGGGTAACGCAGGAGCGGATTCAGCCAGATGAGCTTCCTGCACGACTTGTGCAGGCGCTCCATCTCCCTCGCCAGTCCTTCGCCGACGTCGCCGTCGAGGCCGTCGGAGATCATCAGCACGACCGCGTTTTGTCCGAGCACTCTGCGCGACCATCGCAGATTGAATTCTCGCAGGCAATTGCCGATGCGCGTGCCGCCCGACCAGTCCGCGATCGCGTCCGACACCCCGCCCATCGCGACGTCCACGTCGCGATGGCGCAGGTAGCGGCTGATGTTGGTGAGCCGCGTGCCGAAGACGAAGCTCGTCACGCGGTCGCGGTCGTTGGTGATCGTGTGCAGGAAGTGGAGAAACATCCTCGAGTACCGGTTCATCGAGCCCGACACGTCGCACAAGACCACGAGCGGTGGACGGCGCCGCTGGGGCGAGCGCCGCTTGAGCGGGATGATTTTCGCGCCGTTCC
>VBDE01000264.1 GCA_005883665.1 Betaproteobacteria bacterium | reverse complement strand
ATTCGACATGTACTACAGCTCGTAAAGAAACCGCAAACCAAGGACCCGGTGGCTCCGGGTCGGGAATCTAATCCATGAAAGGGAGGACGCAGCACCCGACATTGGGTGTTTCGTCCTTTTTTCATTTGAAATCAGGGTTGTTTTGGCCTACACTTAAAGCTCCCACTAGGGTCCGGGGGGGTGATGGCTCTGAGCAAGCGATTGATCGGCTGGGTTTTTCTCGCGCTGGCGGCGCCCTGTGGTCACGCTCAGAGCGAAGTGTACAAGTGCCCCGACGCGAGCGGGCGTCCGACTTACACGAATGTCAAACGCGACACGGTGGGCAAGAACTGCACCTTGGTGAGCAAGGAAGTGTCCGTTGTCCCCGCTCAGGTCCCCGCGCGCGGCGTGCAATCTTCAGCCGTATCGGACCCTGCCTCGGCGCGCAACGAGAACCGCCGCAGGATTCTCGAGTCGGAGCTTCAGAACGAGCAGCAACTGCTCTCCGATGCCCGGCAGAAGCTCGCCGAGCAGGAAGGAATTCGCGACGGCGACGAGCGCAACTACGCTCGGGTGCTGGAGCGATTGAAGCCATACCAGGAAACGGTCAGCCAGCACACAAAGAACATCGAGCAGCTTCGCGGCGAGCTCGGCCGCCTCAAGTAAGGGCGACTCGCGCCGATCTTACGAATCGGGCAGCCTGGCCCGGGCAAGGGGCCGGCGCTCCCTTGGCGATGCACGGCACAGGCGCGCGGCGCCGCGGCCGCGTCGGTCCTAGAAACGGGTCCAGCCCATGAGTCCGACAGTCTCACCGGCCCTGGATTGGCTCGCCACCGCCGTGGTGCTCTTGGACCGGGTCCTTCATGTAAAGTACGTCAACCCTGCAGCGGAAACGCTGTTCGCGACCAGCCGTAAGAGCATCCTCGATCAGCCATTTCCCGGACTTTTCGCGGACTCGGGTCCCCTAGCAGCCCTGTTGCATCAAGCGATTCGCGAGGAGCGTGGCTTCGCTGACCAGGACCTGATCCTCGTGCCAACGGGCCAGGAGCCTCTGCACCTTGACTGCATCGTTACGCCGGTCGAGCTGCCGCAGGCCGCGCTGCTGCTTGAGCTGCGGCCGATTGACCAGAGGCTTCGCATCGAACGAGAAGAGCAACGCATGACCCAGCACCGGGCCAACCGGGAGCTGATCCGCAACCTGGCTCACGAAATCAAGAATCCGCTGGGAGGTTTGCGCGGCTCCGCTCAACTCCTCGAGCGCGAACTCGACCGGCCAAGCCTGCGCGAATACACCCGGGTGATCATCAAGGAGGCCGACCGCCTGCAGGCTCTCATGGACCGACTCCTTACTCCACATCGCCCTCCGAATCACGTGCCGATGAACATCCATGAAGTATGTGAACGGGTTCGCAGTCTTATTCTTGCCGAGTTTCCTGAAGGCATACGGGTAAAACGCGATTACGACGTCGGCCTGCCCGAGTTTCGCGGCGATCCGGAGCAACTCATCCAGGCCGTGCTCAACATCGCACGGAATGCCGCGCAAGCCATGCTGGGAGCCCGTGCCACGACCGCGCCTGGGCTTCAAGACCGGGGCGAAATTGTCCTGCGCACCCGGGTTGCCCGCCAAGTAACGCTCGCCCGGCGCTTGCGCAGGCTGGCATTAGAATTGCAAGTGATCGATAACGGACCGGGCGTTCCGGCGGAAATCCGCGACCAGATTTTCTATCCGCTGGTATCCGGCCGTGAAGGTGGGACCGGGCTCGGCCTGACGCTCGCGCAGACTTTCGTGCAGCAGCACCACGGGGTGGTGGAATGCGATAGCCAGCCGGGTAGAACCAGCTTCCGCATCGTGCTACCGCTTCGCTGAAAGACCATGATGAGACCTGTCTGGGTCATCGATGACGACCGCTCGATCCGTTGGGTGTTCGAGAAGGCACTTGCCCGTGAAGGCATCCCCTTCAAAACCTTTGCTCAGGCGACTGAGGCCATGGAGGCGCTCGACGCGGCCGGCGCCCCGCAGGTGCTCGTTTCAGACATTCGCATGCCCGGCGCCTCGGGCCTGGAGCTGCTGCAAACTCTAAGGCAACGTTTCCCCGACCTTCCGGTCATTATTATGACCGCGTACTCCGATTTGGAGTCGGCGGTGGCCGCATTCCAGGGCGGCGCGTTCGAATATCTGCCAAAACCATTCGACGTTGACCAGGCGGTCGAGCTAATCCGCCGGGCACTCGGCGAGAGCATTCGGGAGGACGAAGCCGAGGAGTCGTTGACCGGCACGCCGGATATCCTCGGGCAGGCACAGTCGATGCAGGAGGTGTTCCGCGCAGTCGGCCGCTTGTCGCAGTCAAGCGCCACAGTTCTGATCACTGGCGAGTCCGGGACAGGCAAGGAGCTCGTGGCGCGCGCGTTGCACCGTCACAGCCCGCGCGCAGACAAGCCATTCATCGCAATAAATACCGCGGCAATGCCAAAAGACCTTCTGGAATCGGAGCTCTTCGGGCACGAGCGTGGGGCCTTCACGGGGGCACAGGCTCTGCGGCGGGGTCGGTTCGAGCAGGCCGAAGGCGGCACCCTGTTCCTGGATGAAATCGGCGATATGCCGGCCGAGCTGCAAACGCGCTTGCTACGTGTATTGTCTGACGGAACTTTCTATCGGGTTGGCGGCCATCAGCCGATTCGCGCGAGTGTCCGTGTCATCGCCGCGACCAATCAAGACTTGGAAGCACGGGTTCGCGAAGGCCTGTTCCGTGAGGATCTGTATCACCGGCTGAACGTAATTCGGCTACGCCTGCCCTCGCTGCGCGAGCGCCGCGAAGACATTCCGCTGCTTGCACGACACTTCCTCGCAAAATCCGCGCGAGAGCTCGGTGTAGAGCCCAAGCGCCTGTCGGATTCGGCGATGGCCCACCTCTCGGCTCAGAATCTTGCCGGAAACGTACGTCAGCTCGAAAATGTGTGTCACTGGCTCACCGTGATGTCACCCACGCAGGTCATCGAGATCGGTGACTTTCCGCCGGAGCTCCGCGAGGATGCCGCAGCGCCCTCTGGTGAGTGGCTCGCGGCGCTGGCGCGCGAAACGGATCGCAGACTGGTAAACGGCGAAACGAACATCATGGAGAATCTGTCGAAGAGCTTCGAGAAAACGCTGATCGCGAAGGCCCTAGCGCATACCGGCGGCCGGCGCATCGAGGCAGCGGGTCGGCTCGGCATAGGTCGCAATACGATCACCCGCAAAATCGGTGAGCTGGGCATCGGAGATGAGACACTGACCGACGCGGAATAGTCAGAGATACCATTCGGCGAGCCTTTTTTTGGAGATGTGATTCATGAAGCCGGGTTGGTTCAGTGCAATATTTTGGAGAACGCGGTGAACGTGGCATCTTCGTTTGCCTCTTCAACGGCGGCTCTTCCGGCAGGGGTTGATATCCGCGCTCCCGCCCTGTGCACCGCGCCTTCGAATCCCGCCGCCAGGATCTGCTCGCGCTTCGCGCGGCGCGCCAGAGAGAATTTGACGCCGGCAAATTCCCCGTTTCATTCCGGAAACCGCACCACTTCGCGCCAGGGAATGGACGATCGCACGACAGCCGAACGATTTGCTGGACCGCCGCGTGGAGATCACTGGGCCGACCGATCGAAAAATGGTGATAAACGCGCTCAATTCGGGCGCTTCGACGTTCATGGCGGACTTCGAGGACGCCAACTGCCCGACTTGGGCCAACATGATCGAAGGTCAGGTCAACCTGCACGATGCCGTACGCGGGAACATCGATTTCGAACAGGAGGGAAAGACATATCGGCTGAAAAGCAAGGTGGCGGTTCTGATTCCGCGCCCGCGAGGCTGGCATTTGGATGAAAAGCATCTGCTTGTGGACGGGAAGCCCGTTGCGGGAGCGATATTCGACTTTGCGCTGTATTTCTTTCACAACGCCAAAGAGCTGCTTACACGCGACGCCGGGCCGTATTTCTACCTGCCGAAGATGGAGTCCCATCTCGAGGCGCGGCTTTGGAACGATATTTTCAAGTTCGCCCAGAAGGAATCGGGCGTGCCGCAGGGATCGATCAAGGCCACTGCGCTGATCGAGACGGTAGTTGCCGCGTTCGAAATGGACGAAATCCTTTGGGAGCTGCGCGAGCACTCCGCCGGTCTCAACATCGGTCGATGGGATTACATCTTTTCCTGCATAAAGAAGTTCCGCGCGAGCCGTGGTTTTTGCCTCGCTGACCGCGCGCAGGTGACGATGACCGCGCCGTTCATGCGGGCCTACGCGCTGCTCTTGGTGAAAACCTGCCATCGCCGCGGTGCCCCGGCCATGGGCGGAATGGCGGCGCAGATCCCGATCAAGAATGACCCCGCGGCCAACGAAGTTGCGCTTGCGAAAGTTCGCGAGGACAAGCTCCGCGAAGTGAACGACGGATGCGACGGGACGTGGGTCGCGCACCCAGGTCTGGTGCCGGTCGCTAAAGCCGTATTCGATGAGCACATGCCGCGCCCCAACCAGTACGACAGGCAACGCCCGGATGTAATTGTTGCCGCGAGAGACCTGCTCGACTTCCGGCCCGAGGGACCGATCACGGAAGCCGGTCTGCGCAACAATATCTCAGTCGGTATCCAGTACTTGGGGGCATGGCTCGCCGGGAACGGTTGCGTGCCCGTATTCAATCTGATGGAAGATGCGGCCACCGCTGAGATCTCGCGCTCTCAGATCTGGCAGTGGATGCGTTCTCCCAAAGGGAAGCTGCAAGACGGCCGCAAGGTCACCGAGGAGCTGTTCAGAACTCTCCTAGCGGAAGAATTGCCCAAGGTGAAAACCTACCTCGGCGACGACGCGTGGAAAGCGGGTAAGTACGAAGAAGGCGCGAAGCTCTTCGACCGCATCACGACTGACGATCGCTACGTCGAGTTCCTTACCTTGCCGGCATACAACTACGTCGACTGACTTATCGCCACGGCAATCCGCTCGTGTGTGAGCGGGAGGTCGCGCACGCGCAAGCCCAGCGCATGCGCCACCGCATTGGCGATTGCCGCCGCAGCGGGACCCTGCGCGGCTTCGCCCGCGCCGACGGCAGGCAGTTCGGGGCGGTCGAGCAACTCGACTTCAACGACCGGTACCTCGCTGAATTTCAGGATGGGGTAATCCTCCCAACCGAGGCTCGCAATGCCGCGTGCGCCAAGCCTCACCTGTTCCCTGAGCGTCCAGCTGGTCGACTGAATTGCGCCCCCCTCGATCTGAGTGATCACGCCGTCCGGGTTGATGACCAGCCCGACGTCGACGGCGAGGATCAAACGGTTGACGCGCACGTCATGGCCGACCTCTACTTCGGCCACTGCAGCGCAGTAAGCGCCCAGATTCTTGTATCTCGCAAATCCGATACCGTGACCGCGGCCTTCGGCGGGTTTCCAGTGGCTCCATTCGGCGCGCCGCGCCGCTGCGTCAATGACCGCGCGACCGCGTGGATCCTTGAGATGTCGCTGGCGGAAGGCGATCGGGTCGCTTCCTGCCGCCTGAGCGAGCTCGTCCATGAAGGATTCGATCGCAAACACGTTGGCGTACGCACCCAGCGAGCGCAGCGCCGAGGTTCGCACCGGCATCTCGTGTACGTAGTGGTTGACGACGCGCTGGTTCGGAAAATCGTATATCGGAATCGCGTTGCGGTCCGCCGCCCCTGCAGGGAGCGGCATGTTGATGGCCGAAGGTCGTTCATACGCTCTCGACAAGTGCCAGGCTGCCAGGAGCGCCGGATTATCCGCTCGGCCGGGTCTACTGCTATGGCCGTTGCTCCAGAGTTCGTGCTCCCAATCGACGATATCGCCGTGGGAGTCGAGCGCCGCGCGCAAGCTCAGCGCCATGGCCGGACCGCACGGGGCCCACGCGAATTCGTCGTCGCGCATCCACTGCACCTGCACCGGGCGGCCGCCCGCAGCGCGCGCGAGCAACGCAGCGTCGAGGGCGGCATCGTCGGCGCCGTTGTGCCCGTAGCAACCCGCTCCCTCCGCGTGCCGCACGACGATCGCATCCTCGCGCATGCCGAGCGCCAAGGCTAGGTCGCGGCGCAAGTTGAAAATTCCCTGGCTGTGGCTCCATACCATGAGTTTGCCGTCGTCGATCCGGGCGATCGCGCAGGACGGGCCGATCGAGGCGTGCGATATATAGGGCTTGGTATATGATGCTTCGAGCACTTTCGCTGCGCGGGATTTCGCGTCGGCGTTTTCCTTCTCGCTGATGACACGGTGCTCGGCCGCGTGTTCTTTGAGCCATGCATGTACGTCCCGGGGCAGCGCGTCGACCTCTCGCCATGACGCTGTCGCCCGGAGGGCGCGCTGGGCCGAGATCGCCACATCCTCGCGTTCGGCGAGAACTCCGAGGAAGCCGCCGTCGCGCACGATCGCCGCAAGCCCCGGCATCGACTTGACCTTGCTGTCATCGAGCGAGACCGGCCCCGCGAAATTATACGGCGGACGAACCATGCGGCCGTAGAGCATTCCCGGCAGCGTAATGTCCTGAATGAAGCGAGGCCGGCCGGCGATCTTGTCGGGCAGGTCGCGCCGCGGGGCAGGCTTGCCGACCACCTGGTAGTCGCGCGGCGATTTCAATGCCGCTGTCTCGTCGACCCTGCAGTCGAACAACGCGTCGTCCGCACATTCCCAAAAGCTCGTGCTCCGGTCTGCCGTCCGTACAGTCCCGTCCGCTGCCTGCAAATCGCGGACCGATACGCCGAGACGCGCCGCTGCGCTCTTAAGGAGCAACGTGCGGGCCTGCGCGCAGGCACGGCGTAGTGCGGCACCGGAATCCTGGATCGATAGGCTGCCCGACGTGACGCCCTCGTCGGGGCTCACCGCGGTATCGGCGGCGACCATGCGGATGCGTTCGGGCGTGATCCCGAGCTCTTCCGCCGCGATCTGGGCGAGGGCGGTCGCGATTCCCTGGCCGATCTCGACTTTCCCGCTGAAAATCGACACGGTTCCGTCGCGGTGCACGCGAAGCCATTGCGCCAGTTTCGGATTTTTCTCCAGACTTCCCAGCCGCTTGAGCGGGGTTTCGGCGACGGTGTTCACGGCGCGATTTCAAACGCCGCGCGCAAGACCGCGCGCACCATGCGGTTGTGCGAGCCGCAGCGGCACAGGTTGCGGTCGAGCGCCGCGCGCACGTCACTTTCGGTCGGCCTGGGATTTCTCGCAAGGAGCGCCGCGGCGCTGATTAGAATGCCGCTGGTGCAATACCCGCATTGCGCCGCCTGCTCGGTGAGAAAGGCGTGTTGGAGGGGGTGCAACTCGCCGCCTTTGCCCAAGCCTTCGACGGTAGTAATTCTCTTACCCGCGGCCGCCCACAGGGGCGTGTCACACGCGGGCGCCGGATAGCCGTCGATTAGCACGAAGCAGGCGCCGCATTGGCCGCTGCCGCAGCCGAAGCGCGTGCCTTTCAAGCCAAGGTCGTTGCGCAACGCGTAGAGAAGCGCCGTGTCCGAACTCGCCTCGAGCTCGGATTCGACACCGTTGACGGTGAGCTGGAAGCGCTCGGCCACGGGGGTCTAAGGTCTTCGGAAGACCTTCGCGTGTACCCTAATCGACCTTCGCCCCCGAGAATTTCACGACTTTCGCCCACTTCTGGATATCCTGCTCCAGGAACTTTCCGAATTCTGTCGGCGTCATGCGCATCGGAACGGCACCCTGCTTGGCCCAGACCTCCTTCACATCTGGCAGGCTGGCGATTTTCTGGATCTCGGAATTTAGAATGTCGACGACCGGTTTCGGGGTCGCGGTCGGGGCCATTATCCCCAGCCAAATGACCGCGTCGTAACCGGGCAGGCCGGCTTCGTCCAGGGTCGGTACTCCAGGCGCGATTGAGGAACGCGTCTTTCCGGAGGTGGCTATGGGGCGAACCCTGCCTGCCTGCGCGAGCGGCGCCATTGTGGTAATTGCATCGAACATCATCTGCAC
>VBDE01000263.1 GCA_005883665.1 Betaproteobacteria bacterium | reverse complement strand
GGGTGCCGCTCGGCGCGCTTTCTCTTTCGACCTCAACTCACGTGGAACTCCCCAAAAGCTTTGACCCGCACGAGGTCGAGACGCGCTGGTATTCCCTTTGGGAGGCGCGCGGTTATTTCCGGCATTCGTTCGATTCGCAAAAGCCGCCGTACTGTATCCAGCTGCCCCCGCCGAACGTCACCGGGACGCTGCACATGGGGCACGCGTTCCAGCAGACACTCATGGACGCCCTGATCCGGTATCACCGCATGCGCGGCTTCAATGCCAATTGGGTGGTCGGCACCGACCACGCCGGTATCGCCACGCAGATCGTGGTCGAGCGCCAGCTCGAGACCGAAGGCAAGACCCGGCACGAACTCGGGCGCGAGGGCTTCGTCAAGCGCGTGTGGGAGTGGAAGCAGCAATCCGGTTCGACGATCACGCGCCAGATGCGGCGGCTCGGCGCCTCGGCCAATTGGACCTTTGCCGATACCGAGGGACAGAAAGCCGGCTACTTCACCATGGACTCCCGCATGTCGCGCGCCGTGATCGAAGTGTTCGTGCGGCTTCATGAGGAGGGCCTGATTTACCGCGGCAAGCGCCTCGTCAACTGGGACCCGGTGCTCGGCACGGCGGTGTCCGACCTCGAAGTGGACAGCGAAGAGGAGGACGGGAGGATCTGGGAGATCCGCTACCCGCTGGAGGATGGCAGCGGCTCGGTGGTCGTCGCCACCACGCGGCCGGAAACGATGCTGGGCGATGTCGCCGTTGCGGTGAACCCGAAAGACGAACGTTACACCAAACTAGTAGGCAAGCGCGTGCAACTTCCCCTCACCGGACGCACGATCCCTGTCATTACTGACGACTACGTCGATCCGGAATTCGGAACCGGCTGCGTGAAGATCACCCCGGCACACGATTTCAACGACTACGCGGTCGGACAGCGCCACGACCTGCCGCAGATCGGCGTGATGACACTCGACGCGAAAATGAACGAAAACGCGCCGAACGCTTATCGTGGCCTGGACAGATTCGAGGCGCGTAAGCGGATCGTCGTCGATCTGAAATCGCAGAACCTGCTGGCATCGGAGAAGCCCTACAAACTGCGTGTGCCGCGCTCCAGCCGCACAGGTGTCATCGTCGAACCGCTGCTGACCGACCAGTGGTTCGTGAAGATGGACAGCTTGGCGAAACACGGGCTCGCCGTCGTCGCGAGGGGAGACGTGAGGTTTTTTCCCGAGCACTGGACGACCTGGTACAGGCAGTGGCTGGATAAGATCCAGGACTGGTGCATATCGCGCCAGCTGTGGTCGGGTCATCAGATACCCGCCTGGTATGACGATAAGGGCAATATCTACGTAGCTCGGAGCGAGGAAGAGGCGAAGACACGGGCCGCGGCGAAAGCTTATCGGGGCGCACTCAGGCGGGACGACGATGTTCTAGACACGTGGTTTTCCTCGGCGCTCGTTCCGTTTACCTCGCTCGGCTGGCCGGAGAAAACACCCGATCTGGGACGTTTCCTCCCCTCGTCCGTGCTCATCACCGGCTTCGACATCATTTTCTTCTGGGTCGCTCGGATGATCATGATGACCATGCATTTCACCGGCAAAGTGCCGTTCCGGCATGTGTACATCAATGCCATCGTGCGCGACGCCGAGGGCGACAAGATGTCCAAGTCGAAGGGCAACACGCTCGACCCGCTCGACATCATTGACGGCATCACACTTCCTGAACTGATCGAAAAATCCACCGTGGGCCTGTTTCGCGGCGACCACAAGGGCAGAATTGAGAAATACATCAAGACCCATTATCCGAACGGCATCCCCTCCTTCGGCGCAGACGCGTTGCGGTTTACGCTCACTTCGCTTGCCAGCTTCGCGCAGACCCTCAATTTCGACCTCAACCGCTGCGAAGGCTACCGCAACTTCTGCAACAAGCTGTGGAACGCCGCGCGTTTTGTGCTGATGAACACCGAAGGTAAGGACTGCGGACTGGACGAAAAGGCCCCGATTGAACTGTCGGCGTGGGACCGATGGATCGTCAGCATGCTCCAGCGCACCGAAGCCGAGGTCGACACCGCCTTCGCCGATTACCGGTTCGACAACGTCGCGAGCGCGATCTACCGCTTCGTGTGGGACGAGTACTGCGACTGGTATGTTGAAGTAGCGAAGAAGCAGCTGCAGTCCCGAGACGATAAAGCGCAACGCGGTACACGCCGGACGCTGGTGCGCGTACTGGAAGCGGCGCTGCGGCTCGCGCATCCGATCATTCCGTTCATCACCGAGGAGCTATGGCAGAAGCTTGCGCCTCTTGCTGGTAAAACGGGCGAGACCGTAATGCTCGCGTCCTATCCAAGGTGCCAGCCCGAAAGGATCGATGAGGCGGCTGAGCGCGAGGTTGATACTGCCAAGGGCGTTGTCAACGCAGCACGAAATTTGCGCAGCGAACTCAAAATTCAGTCCCAGTATAGTGTTCCTCCCTCCTTTTACATTACCGGCACTCCGAGTTCCGCAACAACCAGCGCGTTTTCTGCTTTGGTACGCCAATCCGATTTGAAGATGGTTGAGGAACTTCCCGACTCGGAGTCACCAGTGGCAGTGTTGGGACAGCATCGTCTGATGTTACATGTAGAGATGGACCCAGCCGCCGAGCGCGGCCGCTTGCAGAAGGAGATCTCGCGTCTCGAAGGCGAGATCGCCAAGGCCAACGCCAAGCTCTCCAATCCGAATTTCGTGGAACGCGCTCCGGCAGCAGTCGTGGCCCAGGAAAAGGAGCGCCTTGCGACTTTCCTTGCAACGCTAGAGCAGCTTACAGTTCAGCTCAACAAGCTCAAACCCTGAGCTCCCAAGGCTGCTGCCTCCGTGCATTCCGCGTTGCGTGCTTTCCGCTCGAAGAGCTTCCGGATCTTCTACGCGGGCCAGGGCCTGTCATTGCTCGGGAACTGGATGCAGACGGTGGCCATGAGCTGGCTGGTGTACCGGGTCACCGGTTCGGCGCTTTTGCTCGGTGTGACCGCGGGAGCGCAGCAGCTGCCCATATTGGTCCTGTCCCCGATCGCGGGCGTGTGGGCCGACAGGGTCAATCGCCGGCGCCTGCTGATGCTGATTCAATCACTCGCGTTCGCGCAGGCACTGGCGCTCGCCCTTCTCACTTTCGCCGGCGTGGTTCGCGTTCCCCACCTGATCGCGCTCGCCCTTTTCCTCGGGATCATCACCGCGTTCGAGACGCCGACCCGTCAGGCATTCCTTCTGGAGCTGATAGAACACCGGGAGGATCTGCCCAACGCGATC
>VBDE01000262.1 GCA_005883665.1 Betaproteobacteria bacterium | reverse complement strand
CGCCCGCGTGGACGCCGATTTCATCGTCCTCGCGCAGCACCGCGATGACCAAGCCGAGACGCTGTTGCTGCGCCTTCTCCGTGGAACGGGCCTGCGAGGCCTTGCCGCCATGTCTCCCTCGAGGGCGCTTCCCGGTACGCGCGCACGGTTGCTGCGCCCGCTGCTCGCGATGTCCCGTGCGGAGATCGAGACCTACGCGCGCCTGCGCGGGCTCGAGTGGGTCGAAGATGAAAGTAACGTCGATACCCTTCGCCAGCGCAATTTTCTCAGGCACGAGGTGTTCCCGTTGATCGAGCGGCAATTTCCTGCGGTGCGCGCGACGGTCGCTCGAACCGCCGCCCACCTCGCGGAGGCGCGCGAGCTGCTCGACGAGATGGCATGCGGCGATTTGGAGCGCTGCGGCGGCGGTACCGCCGTCGACATTCCGGTCTTGCATCGGCTGGGCGAAGCCCGGGCCAAGAATGTTCTGCGCCACTGGTGCGAAACCCGAGGTATCGAGGCGCTTTCGGCGGCTCGGACGGCCGAGTTGCTGCGCCAGCTCAAGGAGTCTCGGGCCGATGCCCGGTTCAGCTTTGCGGTACCGGGTTGGACATTTCTCCGCTACCGCGAAAAGCTGTACCTGCGGCGCGCCTCGGAAACGCTCGAGCGAAACCTACGCGAAGTCTGGGATGGGGGAAACGCCCTGCCCATGCTTTCGCTCGGCGGAGTGCTGAAGTTCAAGCCCGAAGAAGGACGGGGTCTGAGTGTCGCGAAACTGCGCGCGGGGCGCGTCACCGTGCGCCTGCGGCAGGGCGGGGAGCGTTTGCGGTTGGACACCCGCCGGCCACGTCGCACGCTGAAGAATTTGTTCCAAGAGCGGGGCATTGCGCCGTGGCGCCGCGCCTGCCTGCCGTTGATTTTCTGTGGCGATGAGCTCGTTTCCGTTCCGGGCATCGGCGACGCTTGCGAATTTCGGGCGACCCCGGCCGAGGCGGGTCTTATCGTGACGTGGGAACCGTTCGAGTAGAGACGGGAAGAGCGATGTGGGCGGCCTGTGCGGCCAGACGCGGAAAAACGACCCGGATCAGCGTGCCGCGCCCCCCTGAAGGCAGGCCCAAGTCTATCCTGCCGCTGTGCCTTTCAGCGATCTCTGAGACGATGGACAATCCCAGCCCGCAGCCTTCGCCTCCGGTCGCTGCGATGCGGTAGAAGCGCTCGAAGACCTTCTCGCGCTCGGCCTCGGGGATGCCCGGCCCATTGTCCTCGACCTCGAGCACCGACTCGCCGTCGTGTGCTCCAGTGCGCACCGTGACGCTGCCGCCCGCCTGGGTGTACGCGAGCGCATTGTCGAGCAGATTCGCGACCAGCTCGCGCAGCAGGAGCGGTTCACCCAGAATCCATGCGTCCTCGAGCTCGAAGCCGAGGTCGATGTTTTTCCCGAGCGCACGTTGCACCCAGTCGCGCACATCGCGGCTGATGATCTCGTGCAAGTTGACGGGCTGGCCGCTCGCCGCTTCCCCCGGCTCCGCGCGCGCCAAAGTCAGCAGCTGATTGACGAGGTGGCTCGTGCGCTGTGTCTCCCCTGCGATCATGGCCAGAAGCGAGCTCAGTTCCGAAGTCGAAGGCTGGCGGCGAGCGAGTTCCGCGTGAGTCTTGAGTCCTGCAAGAGGCGTTCGCAGCTGGTGTGCTGCGTTGGCGATGAAGCGCTGCTGCGATTCGATCGCCGCGTTCAGCCGGGAGAGCAGCCGGTTGAGCGCGCCTACGAGCGAGCGTACCTCCTGCGGCTTGTCTTGCTCGGACACCGGGCGAAGGTCGCGCGGAGAACGTGCCGCGATCTCGTCGCGAAGGCGATCCAGGGGCCTCAATCCCTGACCGATGCCGAGCCAGAAAAGAACCACGGCGGCAAAAGCTATAAGCAACTGGGGCACCGTTGAGGCAACCAGCAGCTCCAGCACGAGCTTGTCTCGCTTTACCAGCGTCTCTGCAACCTGGACGATCGCAGTTCCCGCCTCGACTTTGACCGCGCGGGCCGCGACGCGCACGCGCTCGCCCTCAAGCTTCGCATCGTAGAAAACATGCTCCTCCGGAGCCATGGGCTCAGGCGGCGCCGGCAGCCGCGGCGTTCCGGCAATCAGCTCGTCACCGGGCCCCAACACCTGATAATAGACACGATCCTCGGTATCGATGCGCAGCGCTTCGATCGCGATCGAAGGCAGGTCGAGCTCGAGGCGGCTGCCGGTATGGCGAAGATGGCTGGCAATCGCAAGCACCGGATCCAGAAGCGCACTGTCGTAGGCCTTGGTTGCGGCGCTGAGCGCGATGCGGTAGGAGATGAAGCTTCCCGCCGTAACGAGCAACAGCAGGGGACCGATGAGCCAGTAGGTGAGGTGTCGGCGAAGGCTAGACTGCATCCGGATCTTCGACCATGTAGCCGAATCCACGCACCGTGCGAATCCTGATTCCGGCGTCGTGGAGCTTTGAGCGCAGTCGCGAGATATACACTTCAATGGCGTTGTGGGTCAGCGAGTCGTCCCAGCTGCACATAGCCTGCAGCATATGCTCCTTGCTGACCACCTGCCCGACCCGCATGAGCAGGTATTCGAGCACCGCCCACTCGCGCGGGGTGAGGTCGAGAAGGTCCGGACCGATGCTCGCGCGTCGCGCCACCGTATCGACGCTCAAGCGGCCGAAGCGCAGCTTGGGGCTCTTTACCGCTTGGCTGCGGCGGATGAGCGCGCGCACGCGCGCTTCCAGCTCGGGGAGCGAGAAGGGTTTGGCGACGTAGTCATCGGCCCCCAGGTCGAGGCCGCGCACGCGATCCGCCTCGGCGTCGTGCGCGGTAAGGATCAGGATGCTGCCGGAGTGGTTGTCGCGGCGCAGCTGGCGCAACACCTCGAACCCGTCTATACCCGGAAGACTGACGTCGAGCACGACGAGGTCATAGTGTTCCTCCGCGCAGGCCCTCAGCGCAAGCTCGCCCGATTCCGCGTGATCCACGGCGTAGGCCGATTGTCTCAGCGTTCGTATCAGCCCGTCCGCCAGAGCATTGTCGTCTTCGACGATCAGAACTCGCATAACAAGTGGTTGAACTGGTTCGAAGTTCAGGATAGCACGCGGACGGACTCCGGGTTCTCGAGCAGGGCACACGGACATTCCGGGAAAAAAGTGCGT
>VBDE01000261.1 GCA_005883665.1 Betaproteobacteria bacterium | reverse complement strand
TCCCGCGCCGGCGCGGTTCTCGACGAAGAACTGCTGCCCGAGGGTCTCGGAAAGTTTCTGGGCGATGATGCGCCCGGGCACATCGGTCGTGCCGCCCGGCGAAAGGGGGATCACGATGCGCACCGGACGGGTCGGATAGTCCTGTGCGAGCGCCGAAAACGCCCAAAGCGAAAACGCCAATACGGCGGCTATCGATCGCATTTCTCTGTCTCCTTTGCTCCTCGTCATCGGCTGATTTCCTGGAGGTCTCTATCCTCTGTACACCGGTTCCGGCTGCGAGAAGAACGAGTGCAGGATGTGATAGACCATCAGGTAGTTCTTCTGGTGGAAGCTCGCGTGCGAGATGCCGGCCATGACCGCGAACTGCTTGTCGGGGTTGGGCAGGCGCTTGAAGAATTCGATCAGGTCGTCGATCCCCGCGATGCCGTCCCATTGCCCGCGCATGACGATCGTGGGAACGGTGATCTTCGCCGGATCGACCAGAGGCAGCTTCGAGCACATGTCGACGTAGGTCCCGGTCGGCACCGAATCGTCGAGCGCGACGATGGCCTCGGCGAAGGCGTCGATGGTCGCCTTGTCGGCCGTGCCCGGATGATCGCGCTCGAAGATGCTGTGCACAAAGGCGCGGTCGATCGGCCTCCGGTTCCTCGCCGAGAACTCGGGAAGTTTTAGGCATCGAGCGCGAGGCGCGCGACGCGCTCCGGGTGCCCCTGGGCGAAGAGCGCCGCGCGCAGCGCTCCCGAGGAGATGCCGTACACGAGCAGCTTCCCCGCGCCCGAGGTCTCGAGGATATATTCGCTGCCGGCGGCGAGATCGTCGGCGCCGTTCGCAATGTCGCAGTTGATCGGGCGCGATTTGTCGGAGCGACCGTAACCCTCGTTGTCCATGCACCAGGTCTCGAAGCCGCGCGCCGCGAACCAGTCCATTACCGAGGAATCGGGGCGGCCGGGGACCTTCAGATCGAAAGTCGGCTGCGAGGCCATCGAGGAGCCGTGCACGAAGAGCACGGTGCCGCGCCTTTGCGCGCCCGCGGCAGGGAGTTTCTGCCAGAGAAACAGCCTGACGTTTTCCCTGCCCTTGCCGACCCAGTGCTCCTTTCCCGATTCTGCCGCGCGCGCTTTCGATGCCGCCTGCTTCACGTCTTCTCTCCGGGAAAAATGCGAATTTTAGCACCCGCAGCCGGCCCATTGCGGGACGCGGCGCTCACGAACAGTCGAACAGCACCAGCTCGAGCGCCGCGGCAGTCGAGGTGCCGAAGGCGATCCTGCCACGGCCGCGCAGCATGACGCGGTCGCGGCGCAGCAGCACCTCGCGGTCCGCCCCGATCTGCACGTAGGTCCCGTTGGTCGATTCGTCGATCAGGATGTACTGCACGCCCCTGCGCTCGATGCGCGCGTGCAGGCGCGAGGCGGTCTTCTCGCTCACCACGATATCGCAGGTCGAATCGCGGCCGAGCGAGAGCGCCGTTTTCTCCCGCGGGAATTCCATGGTGCGCTCGCCGACTTCGAGGGTGAGCTTGACTTCCACCCTGGCGCTGGAGGCGAGCCCCGCGAACTGGGTCGCGTCCTCGGTGTCCCCCCACATCAGCTCGAACACGCGCACCGCGTCGTGCTTGCCCTTGACCTGGATCGCGTCCAGATCGCGCAGGCCCGCGCGTTGCGCCGCGGGCAAGGCGTTTGTGGTCGCGCCGCTCGTGAGAATCTGCCCCGCCTTGGCGAGCGCGGCGAGGCGCGCCGCGGTGTTGACGCCGTCTCCCCAGAAATCGCCCTTGTCCTCGAGCACCAGTCCGAAATGAAAGCCGATGCGGATGGCGAGCTTCACGCCGGCGCTCGGAGGCAGGGCGATCACGCGCTGCTGCATTTCCCTCGCCGCGTCGCAGGCGGCCTCCCCGTTGCCGAACACCACCATGATCTCGTCGCCTATCGTCTTGACGACCTGGCCCTCGCGGTTCGCGACGACTCCGCGGAGCTCGTTCAGGCAGGCTTCGATCGCTTTCGCCGCGGGCTTGTCGCCGAGCAGCTCGTAGAGGGCCGTGCTGCCGCTCACGTCGGCAAAAAGAATCGCGCGTTCCTTGGAGATCAGAGTCATCGCAGCAGACTGTCGTAAGCTCGCCCATTCGAACGCATGGGCTTGTTGCATTTTGGTAAAGTATCCCCTATTTTCCCGGGACCCGCCAACGCCCTCCCTCGGAGATTTCCATGACCGCCAACATCAAGGTTGCCGAGCGCAAGTGCTACATCAACGGCCAATTCGTCCGCAGCGGGAGGCAGTTCGCCAAGATCAACCCGGTCGACGGCACCGTGGTCGCGCAGGTGCACGAAGCCGACCGCGCGATGGTCGACGCGGCCGTGCGCGGGGCCAGGGCCGCGCTGAAAGGTCCCTGGGGCAGGATGGCGCTGCAGGCGCGCGTCGATCTGCTGCGCAAGATCGCCGAAGGGATCGAAAAGCGCTTCGACGATTTCCTGCAGGCCGAGGTCGCCGATACCGGAAAGCCCGTGTCGCTCGCGAGCCATCTCGACATTCCGCGCGGCGCGGCGAACTTCCGCGTCTTCGCGGACATCGTGCGCACCTACGGCACGGAGTCCTATCATCTGGACACGCCCGACGGCAAGGGCGCGGTGAACTACGCGATGCGAAAACCGCTCGGCGTGGTCGGCGTGATCGCGCCGTGGAACCTGCCGCTTCTGCTCCTTACCTGGAAGCTCGCCCCCGCGCTTGCCTGCGGGAACACGATCGTGGCGAAGCCCTCGGAGGAAACACCGTCCACCGCGACGCTGCTCGCCGAGGTCATGCACGAGGCCGGCGTCCCGGCGGGCGTCTACAACGTGGTGCACGGCTTCGGGCCGGATTCGGCGGGCGAGTTCATCACTGCGCATCCCGATGTGAACGGAATCACCTTCACCGGAGAAACCGCCACCGGCGCCGCGATCATGAAAGCGGTCGCGCCGACGGTGAAGCCGATTTCCTTCGAGCTGGGCGGCAAGAATCCCGGCATTGTCTTCGCCGACTGCGACTTCGAGGCCGCGGTGGCCGGGATGTCGAACGCGATCTTCTCCAACACCGGGCAGGTGTGCCTGGCGCCGGAGCGCGTCTACGTCGAGCGGCCGATCTTCGAGCGCTTCGTCGCTGCGCTCAAAGCCAACGCCGAAGCCCTGGTGCTCGGCTTCCCGCAGGACAAGGCCACGAACATGGGGCCGCTGATCTCGAGGCAGCATCGCGAGAAGGTGCTCTCCTATTACGAGCTCGCAAGGAAGGAGGGCGCGAAGGTCGTCACCGGCGGAGGCGTGCCGAAATTCGGCGATGCGCGCGACTCGGGCGCCTGGATCCAGCCGACGCTCTGGACCGGACTGCCGGAGACCGCGCGCACCGTGCGCGAGGAGATTTTCGGCCCCTGCGCGCACATCGCGCCTTTCGACCGCGAAGAGGAAGCGGTCGAGATGGCGAACAATACGCCCTACGGCCTCGCCTCTACGGTCTGGACTACCAACCTCGCGCGCGGCCACCGGGTTGGACAGGCGATGGAAGTCGGCATCTCCTGGGTCAACTGCTGGTTCCTGCGGGACCTGCGCACGCCCTTCGGCGGAGCCAAGCTCTCAGGGATAGGCCGCGAAGGCGGCCTGCACTCGCTGAATTTCTATTCCGAGCCGACCAACATATGCGTCAAGCTGTGAGCGCCGCCCCGCCGTGCTGAAACCGCTCGATTTCCAGAAATGGATCGAGGAGCACCGGCATCTGCTCAAGCCGCCGGTTGGCAACGCGCAGATCTGGCAGGACACCGATTTCATCGTCACCGTCGTCGGCGGGCCCAACCGGCGCACCGACTTCCACGACGATCCCTACGAGGAATTCTTCTACCAGGTGAAGGGAAACGCCTTCCTCAACATCATGGAGAACGGGAAGCCCGGGCGGTTCGAGCTGAAGGAAGGCGCGATCTTCCTCATGCCGCCGCACCTGCGTCATTCTCCGCAGCGCCCCGAAGCGGGCAGCTTCTGCCTGGTCATCGAGCGCACCCGGCCGGAGGGCGTGAAGGACGGCTTCGAATGGTATTGTCAGAAATGCCACCACCTCCTCCACCGCGTCGAGATACACTTGAAGAGCATCGTGCGCGACCTTCCGCTGCTCTTCGAGCAGTTTTATGCGAACAAGGCGCTGCTCGGGCATCGGCCGCGAGGGCGGGCTGCACTCGCTGAATTTTTATTCGGAACCGACGAACGTTTGCATTAAACTCTGACGCGACTTCACCAACCTGATCGGGAGCCCAATGCTTTGCAGCACGATGCGAAATAACCCGGGATTGGCGCTGACGGCCGTTGTGCTCACGCTCGGCGGCTGCGGCGGCATGCCAAAGAACGCGGAAGAGTTCCGGCAGTTTACGCTCGAACGAACGCGGGTTTTAGGTGCTCTGAGCGTACCCAAGGAGACCTTCGAGGTCGAGCGTCCCTTCCGGGACGTGTCATCGACGCTTCGAAAGAAGGCTGACGAATGTCTGAAAGTCGCCATCAAATGGACCGTCACGAATTCCTATGGCAATACTCGTTCAGGCGTCGACACCTTCAAGCCCACCTTCATCACCGGTCCGAACAAGGCGGAACTTCACGTCCAGCTGAAGCGCAGCGCGGTTGTAGAGGTCGGCGCTCCTCCCGACGGCTCTTATCGCGTGGTGCTCGACGCTACTCCCCTCACCGCCAAACGCACTCGAATCGAAATGTA
>VBDE01000253.1:1784-5353 GCA_005883665.1 Betaproteobacteria bacterium | reverse complement strand
GTTTCGATTGGAACGTTGTCGTCCTCCGGGCGGAACGCGACGCCAAATGGCGAGGCCCCGGTTTCCCGCCAGCGAACGCGCTCCCAAAGTCCGAGCGGACGGACGACCTCAGACTGCAGTTCATCGTCGTCATGCCGCCACAAAAGCTCAAGGTAGGCGTTGTCGAAGAACGCGCACGCGTTGGCGGTACCTTGGCCCTGATGGATACGGCGGCGACCAAACTGAAGTCCGAAGTCGGCGAGGGCGCGCTCGGCGGCCTGCGGATTTTCAACGCAGATGAACACGTGATCGACGGCCAGCGGCATTTGTTTCTTCGCTCGAGGTCTGCGAGGACGCTATTCCGGTTCGCCGGGGAACTGCGCTGCGCCTTCCGGAACGATGATTCCTGGTAGCATGCGCGAAGTCCAAATGTGGACAGCGCGCCGCAGATCAACCGGCTCGTCCAATGAGCCGCCCTTTACGCTGATCGTCTCCGCGTTGCCGCGCTGTTGATGCCACAACCGGGACCCGCAGTCCGGGCAAAAAGCGCACTCCAGCGTGTGGCCAGCGTCGGTCGCACGTGACCAAAATTTCGGCGTGCCCTGGGTCAGGCGAAACGCCGCGCGCGGCACGATGACCGATATGCCAAAGGCCGAGGCCGCCTGCTTGCGGCATTCCTTGCAGTGGCATACATAGAGTTCAAGCGCGCTGCGAGAAAGCTCAAAGCGGATCGAGCCGCATTGGCAACCGCCGTACGAAACGCTGTCGCTCATCCGCTTTTCTCCACACGCTATCTCGCCGGGTCTCTCTTGCCCAAGCCCCGGTCCGCTCTGGGTTGAGGGGTTGGACGCCCCTTGCGCTAGGAGATCGACGTACGCGCCTCGCATCAACTGGGTCGACTGCACGCCGAGCCGCTCGATGAGAATGTGGGCCTCTCGAATGCCGCTCTCGGCAGCTTCGCCATCTTCAAGGACCACCTCCAACTCGAGGAAGCTGCCCAATCCCTCGACCTGGTCCAGATGGATCCGCGTTCGTCCAGCGAGAAAGAGAGTTCGATGCTTTCGCACTCTGCCCGTCTGGCCGTACGCGAGTGAAAGCGACTCGCGCAGCGTATCCGGTGCAGATGTGGGTGACATAAGATAGAACGATTCCTTCGGACCTTGCTCGTCGGCTCGCCGATAAAAAATCAGTTCTCCCTCATCGCTTGAAAAAGCGCGCAGCTTCAGCCTGCCGGATTCACACCGAAAGAAAGTGTCGTCCTGCGTGATTTCAACGGGACCCTTGTCCGCGACAGCCGCAGCCTTTCGGCGGATAGCCTCCACGTTCGAGACACGGGCCTTGATTTCGACGTTGCGAGCCATGCGGGCGTCTAAGGTTCAGGGGCTGGATTTGCTGGCTTCTCGAGGAAGGTGAGGGACACGGTTGGTGAGACCGCTTGTATGTGACTGATTGTGTACCCGTGACGCTGATACAGCCGGCATTAGATCGGCCGCTCCATGGTTAAGCCGTAGTCCGTGAAGCCAACCGAGCGCCAGAACTCGATGGCGGAATGATTGCCGACGAGGACGTCGATGCGCACGCGCGCACGGACGCCCCACGCGTTATGACGCAACCATTCGAGCGCCCGGCGAGCGACGCCTCGGCGCCGCATTTCCGGTTGAACGAATAGCTGCCGCAAATAGATGTACTCGGGCTCAACGCGGTAGAGAGCATATCCGATTGTTTTTCCCTCGATCTCGAACACAAACGCCTGGTATTCCGTCTTTAGCCACTCTGCCATTCGCTCCGTAAGCTGCGGCATCGTCATCGAGTTTCGGTGACCTTCATCGCGAACGAGATGGGCGTTCATGGGCGCCAGAACGCCCGCATCGAGACTGGTGGCGGCGCGATATCGGACGTCCATCGGACTAAAGGAAAATGCGGAAACGCAAGCTCTCCGCGCCGCCATATGCCGCGGGTTTGTGGAACCGCTCGATGAGCTTCCCGCCGTTCGCCTCGATCACACGCCGTGATGCGATGTTGTGAGAATTTGCGGTCAGCTCGATGTACGCAAGTCCCTCCTCTGCTGCTTGGGCAAGCAGCAACTGCAAGGCTCGCGTTGCGTATCCCCGCCGGCGCTTCCACGGGACTACCGAAAAGCCGACGTGCCCCAGACAATACGGAGGAAGCTCACTCGTACCGGGCTGCCATCGGAAGCCGATCGAACCGCAGAATTCTCCGTCCCACATCCAGCGCGAGTAGCCGGGCAGCCGCGGAACCTTGGAGCCGTCGGGCAGCGTGATCGACGGCCCTTTCGCCTCTCGGTCGACCTCCTCGGAAAGGAACCGATCCGGGTCCTCGGTGATTCGCGCGAGTTCGTCCAGCGCGGCCTGCGGCCGGAGGTTGTCCGGTGACCAGCCTTGCTGAAGTGCATGAACATACCCCGGCAGGTACTGGGCGGCGGGCCAGACGAGATCCATCGGTTGCGGTTGTGTTCTCTAGAGGTCGATCCTAAACTCTTTCCCATGATCCTTGAATCCGAGACGTGCATAAAGCTCATGAACCTTCGGTCTCGCATATCGGCTCGTGGCGACGAGTTTGTAGCATCCGCGGCCCTTCGCCTCTGTCACTACGGCGTTTACGATCTCGGTGCCCAGACCCGAGCCACGCGCAGGTTCATCGACGTACACGTCTTCCAAAAGGCCGAAGGGCGCCTCGTGCAGGCTGTTCCACATCAGAAAGAGGTAAGCACGCGCCACCTCTTTTCCGTCTCGATCAATGGAGAAGCGTACGCCCTCGGATTTTGCCGCCGTCTTTTCGATGTGCATGGTGCCCTCTAGGCGTCAATGCTACGACACTCGAGCACTTCGTCGATGACGCGCCGAGGTCGCGCCGCCTCGGCAGCATTCGTCTCGGTGAGCCCAGCTGCGACGATCAAGGCCTTCCACAAAGTCCAGGCGCGGCCGCGAGCCCAGGTGCCGGCGTCGAGCGGAAGCATTGCGCGGAAGGCTTCGCGGCTTCCGCCGCTGAAAAGCGTCCAGGCAATGGACAAATCGCACGCGGGGTCGCCAACCCCCAGCATTCCGAAATCGATGACGGAGCTCAACCGGCCCGCTTTCACCAGGAGGTTTCCGGCGCCGACGTCGCCGTGGATCCACATCGGTGGACGGTCCGAGGTGGTCTTGAGCGCCGCTTCCCAAACTTCGGTGGCAGCCTTGGTATCGATCTTGCCCTTCAGTAGGGCAATCGCCTGCCGCGTCTCGGCGTCATAGGTCGTCAGCGACCCACCCCGATAAAAGTTGTGCGGCCCGGGCCGAGGTCCGTCCGTGGTGTCGATGCGTTGCAGGGCGATGAGAAATCGCGCGAGGCTGGTCGCGAAGTCGCTCAGATCGGCGATGCGCTCCGGCGCGGCGGCGTCGCCCTCGATCCACCCGTAGATGGACCACCTCCACGGATAGCCGCCCGCGGGCTCTCCTAGCGCCAAGGGTTTCGGAATCGGAAGCGGCAGCAAAGGCGCCAATCTCGGAAGCCAACGGTGTTCCTTTTCCGCCTGCACCGAGTATGCGGCGGCGCTCGGCAGGCGCACGATCATGTGCTCGCCCAGGTGAAAG
>VBDE01000253.1:0-1606 GCA_005883665.1 Betaproteobacteria bacterium | reverse complement strand
AGTGTCGCGCGCGGCAGCTTCTTCGCGGCACGGCCCACGAGCGACTGTCTCGCGTCGCCCCACACGCCCGCGTCGCGCAGGACCTCCGCCAGCGGCCGGCCCGCGGCGATGCCGTTCTGCACGCGGCAGATGGCGCGGATTTCCTCCGCGAGGATCCACAGCACGCGCGGAGGCGCCTCGCCTTCCCCGCGCAGGCCTTCGAGCATGCGCGCGAGCCGCGAGCGCTCGCCCGAGAGCATCGCTTCGGCGAGCTTGAGGGCGTCGTAGCGCGCGACGTTCATCACCGCCTCGCGCACGGCGTCGAAGTCGAGCTCCCCGGCGGGCAATAGCAGCGCGAGTTTCTGGATCTCCTGGTCGGCGGCAAGGAGGTTGCCTTCGATGCAGTCGGTGAGGAACTGCAGGGTTTCGGGAGTTGCGCGCTGCTTCTGCCGCGCGAGGCGAGCGGCGATCCACTCGGGAAGCCGCGCGCGCTCGACCGGGTAGACGTTGACGACGATTCCATGGCGCTCGAGTGCCTTGAACCAGGACGACACCTGGCCAGCCTTGTCCAGGCGCGGCAGCGTCACGAGGGTGAGCGCGTCGGGTGGGAGCCTTCCGCAAAACGCTTCGATCGCCTCCGCGCCGTCGGGTCCGGGCTTGCCGGAAGGAAGGCGCAACTCGATCAGCTTCTTGTCGCCGAAGAGCGAGCGGCTCGCACCGCTCGCTCCGAGCTCGCCCCAGTCGAAGCCGCGCTCGGCCGCGAGGACCGCGCGCTCCGAAAACCCGCTTGCGCGTGCGCGCGCACGGATCGCGTCGGCGGCCTCGAGCGCTAGAAGCGGCTCATCGCCGTGGATCACGTACAGCGGCCGCAGCTCGCGCGAAAGATATGCATCCAGCTGCTCGAGCCTGAGAGTGGCCATGCCTATTCGATGGGGACCGACGCCGGCTTCGCCGCGACCAGGCGCCGCATGATCTGCTGCACCATGTCGCTTTGCATGTCCCGGTAGAGCAGCGCTTCCTCGGTCTCCTTGGCGAGCACCTGCGCGTCGCTGTACGCCATGTCGCGCGTCAGCAGGATTTCTATGGTCGGCAGGTAGACCTGGACGCCCTTGGGATCGGTGACGCGGAATCCGACTCGGTAGCGCAGCTGATATTCGAAGCCCAGCACGGCCTGCGCATCGCCCGGACCGTCCACAAGGCGCGTCTTGCTCGCCGCGGCGACGTTGCGCTTGAGCTCGACCACGAGCGGGTTGTTGCCCGGAATGTATAGCGTCTCGAAAGGCAGCTGCACCTGGCCGCGCAGATGGAAACCGCACGCCGCGATGAGCACGGCGATCACGCCGACGAGGGCAGCGCGGGAGAAACGCTCAAACGACCACATTGACGAGCCGCCCGGGGACCACGACGATTTTCTTCACCGCCTGGCCGTTCGTGTAGCGCGTCACCGCGTCGTGGGCGAGGGCAAGCTGCTCGAGCTGCTCGCGCCCGGCTGTCTTAGGCGCGCGCATGTGGCCGCGTAGCTTGCCGTTCACCTGGAGCACGAGCTCGATTTCGTCCTGCTCCAGAGCCGCTTCGTCGACGACGGGCCAGGGTGCAGTCAGGAGATCGCCATGCTGAGCGGCGTAAC
>VBDE01000252.1 GCA_005883665.1 Betaproteobacteria bacterium | reverse complement strand
GCATGTACAACGCGCCCAGCGGATCGTACTGATTGCCGCCGCCCGCCTTGTCGAGCTCGTCGACCATGATGACCGGGTTGGCATAAGTGCCGTTCAGAATGGTCTCGAACACCTTTCCGGGCTTGGCGTTCTTCCATTGCGACGAAGCTCCGGAGATGACCCAGCCCGCGGTCATCGAGCTCATCGAGCACAGGCCGAAACCCGTGGACAGGAGCTGCGACAGGCGCCGGCCGAAATAGGTCTTGCCGATTCCCGGCTCTCCGAGCAGAAGCATCGGCGGCAACTCCAGGCAGTCGTTGGACGAAGCGCACAGCGCGATGTGCTTCTTGACGTCGTCGAGGACTTCCGCGAAGTTGGGAAGCTCGTCGTAGAGACTTTCCATCGCCGGGATCCCCGAGGGCTTCACCGTGAGGCGGGTGCCGCCCGCCTTGATCATTTTTTCATAGGTGGACTTCAGCGCATCGTTCGCCGAAGAGGAAAGGTCCTGCAACGCGCGGTCGACTTCCGCGACGTCATAGACATCCTTGAATCCTCCGATCGGGATGTTGACCGCTGCTGTCGTCATCGGGTTTTCTCCACGCGAATACAACTTATCACGCAAGAACGAGGCCCACAATCCGTCTGACACCTTCAACGGCCTGCGGTTTCGCGGCGTTGACCGGCAGTTCTGGCACTCCCGCACTGCGTCTGCCAACGATGTGACTTTTTTGGCGGTCGGGGGTGACGCTCGAAGCGATGTTGCCTGTGCGTTCGCTGCGTCGATACGAAGGGCGCTGCGCCGGCTGCAACGGACTTATTCGGGTAAAATTCAAACTTTTCAGCTTCTTAGAGAATACCCCACCGGCAACAGCCATGCACTTCAAAGTCGACGACGTCAGAATCCGGGAGATCAAGGAACTCGCCCCGCCCGCGCACCTGCTGCGGGAATTTCCCTGCTCGGAGAAAACCGAAGAACTGACCTATAACACACGGCAGGCGATTCACCGCCTCCTTCACGGGTCGGACGACAGGGTGCTCGTCATCATCGGGCCGTGCTCGATGCACGATCCCAAGGCGGGCCTAGAATACGCGCGACGCCTGGTCGAAATGAAAAATGAACTCGAGCGGGACCTCGTCATCGTCATGCGCGTCTATTTCGAGAAGCCCCGCACGACCGTGGGCTGGAAGGGGCTGATCAACGATCCGGACCTCGACGGCAGCTTCAATATCAACAAGGGACTGCGCTTGGCGCGCCAGTTCCTACTGGAAGTCAACGAACTGGGGCTTCCCGCAGGAAATGAATTTCTCGACATGATCTCGCCGCAGTACTACGCGGACCTGGTGAGCTGGGGCGCGATCGGCGCACGCACCACGGAATCGCAAGTCCATCGCGAGCTCGCCTCCGGGCTGTCGTGCGCAGTCGGCTTCAAGAACGGCACCGACGGCAATGTGCGCATCGCGGTCGACGCGCTGAAGGCAGCGCGCACGCCCCACCATTTCCTTTCGGTGACCAAGGAGGGGCACTCCGCCATCGTCTCGACCAACGGTAACGAGGACTGCCATATCATCCTGCGCGGGGGCAAGCACCCGAACTACGACGCGGCGAGCGTCGATGCCGCTGCCGAGGAGCTGGCCGCCTCCGGGCTCGAGCAGCGCCTGATGGTCGATTGCAGTCACTCGAACAGCCAGAAGATGTATCAGCGCCAGATCGACGTCGCGCGCGAGGTCGCGCGCCAGGTCGCCGCCGGCGAAGACCGCATCATCGGCCTCATGGTCGAATCTCACCTCAAGGCGGGACGCCAGGACCTGGTTCCTGGAAAACCGCTGATATACGGCCAGAGCATCACCGATGCCTGCATCGGCTGGGAGGACAGCGTTCCGCTGCTCAAGAATCTCGCAGAAGCGGTCCGCAAGCGCCGGCTGGTGAAAGCCGAAGAATCCTAGCAACAACCGGGGACAGACCACGTTTTTTCATCGAGCCGAGGAAACCGGCGACCCGGGATCGGGCAATAAAGGTGGTCTGTCCCCGGTTTTCTGGGGCGCCGCTGCGCTGATCCTCGCGTTCAAGCTCTGGCTGTCCACGGTCTTTCCCTTCACCGGCGACGAAGCCTATTTCGTCGACTGGGGCGCGTTTCCAGACTACGGCTATTACGATCATCCGCCGATGATCGGCTGGCTGCTCGCCCTTCTGCTCAAGCTGTCGCGCGCCGAATGGGTGCTGCGGCTGCCCGTGACCCTGCTGCCCTTCGCGCTCGCGGCGGGAATCTACGTCGTCCTGCGCCGCTCGGACGAAACGAAGGCGGAGCTCGCCGCGCTCGCCTTCATGCTGCTGCCCGCCAACGTGTGGAGCGTCTTCATCACCACCGACACGCCCCTCATTTTCTTTTGCTTCGCCTCGGCGTTCGCCTTCTGGCTGGGGATCGTCCGGCGCTCAGCCGGCTGGCACGCGCTCGCCGGCGTATTTCTCGGGCTGGCGTTTCTTTCGAAGTATTTCGCGGTCCTGTTGGGACTGGCCTACGTAATTCATGTTGCGCTTTCCCCGCGCGGGCAGCGCGACTGGCGCGCACTTGCGCTCGTGGTGCTGTGTTCGCTTCCGTTCGCCGCCGTCAACCTATGGTGGAATTACGAGCATTGCTGGGCGAACCTGATGTTCAATCTCTACAACCGGCACGACACCGCGGGCTGGTCCTGGAAGACGCCGCTCATCTACGTCGTCTCGGTGCTCTACCTGCTCAGCCCGGTCGCCCTGTGGCAGCTCGCAAGAGAGCGCGGGCGCGTGGTCGCTGCGCTCGACGAGCCGGCGACGCGATTTTTCGCCGTCGTCCTAGCGTTACCCTTCGGATTCTTCGCAGCGCTCTCCGCGGTCAAGCTGATCGGCTTGCATTGGATGCTGGCCTTCGTGCCTTTCTTTTTCGTCGCGGCGGGGTGGTTGCTCTCGCGCGAGCAGCTGCGGCGCTCGGTACTCTACCTCGGGGCATTCAGCGCCCTCCACGTAGTCGCGATCGTCGCCGCGGCGCTGCTGCCGCTCGACACCTGGAAGAGCACCCGTTTCTTCGACGGCATCGTGTATCACCTCCGCATGCCTGAAATCCTCCGGGAGCTGAAACCCTACGAAGCGGAATTCGATTTCGCCACCGACGGATACTCGATGTCGGCAGTCGCGTCCTTTCATGCGCGCCGGCATGTGGTCGTATTCGGCCCCGCATCCTCGCACGCGAGGCACGACGACATCCTGACCGATTTCAGGCGGCTGGACGGCAGGAATGTCCTCGTGCTGCGCAAGACCCCGCCCGAGGACTCGGAGTATCGGCCCTACTTCCGCTCGGTTGAATACAAGGAGTTCACACTTTCGGGTGCGACCTTTCATGTCGTGCTGGGCCGTGGATTCGATTTCGCCGCGTATCGGGAGAAGATACTGAAGCCGCTGCAACAGCGTTACTACGCCATTCCCTGGTACTTGCCGCAGGGACACTGCTATTTCTGCGAGCGCTATCTGGGCGGGCCGACCTGCCCTGCAAAGGACTGACCCGATGACGAGTGCCCTCATCCGCCTGATGCGCCCCCACCAGTGGATCAAGAACGGGTTCCTTTTCATCGGTGTGGTTTTCGGCCACGGATGGAGCGACGCACGGCTCGTCGCGGAAGTGCTTGTCTTGTTCGCCGCCTTCTGCCTGGTCTCGAGCGCGGTGTACATCCTCAACGACATCGCCGACCGGGATGCCGACCGCCTGCATCCGCACAAGCGCGACCGGCCGCTGGCGCGGGGCGAGATCGGCGTGGGTGCCCCGGCCGCGTTGTGCATCGCCCTCGCGCTGGGCGGGCTCGCGCTCGCGGCCGTCGTCTCGCTGTCGGCGCTGCTGATCGCCGCCGCCTATGTCGTACTCAACATCGGATACAGCGCCGGGCTCAAGCGCGTGGCGATTCTCGATGTGTTCATGATCTCCGGCGGCTTCATGCTGCGCATCCTCGCAGGTACCGCGGGAATCGGCATTGTTCCGTCGAACTGGCTGCTGCTCTGCGGGCTGATGCTCACGCTGTTTCTCGGCTTCTGCAAACGGCGTGCCGAGCTGCTCGCAGTCACCGGCCCCGCGAATTCCGGAGGCGGACATCGTGTCGCCGTCGACGGCTACAGCATGGCGCTGCTGGATTGCCTGATCGCGGTCAGCGTCGCCTGCGCCGCGCTCGGCTACGCGCTGTATACGGTGGACCCGAACACCATAGCGCTGCATGGCACCGACCGGCTCTTTCTCACGTTTCCGTTCGTGTTGTACGGCCTGTTTCGGTATCTGCAACTCGTGTATACGAAGGGGGGCGGCGGTGATCCCGCCTGGGAGATGCTGCGCAATCCGCACCTGATCGCGGCGACCGCGGGGTGGCTGGGTGCGACCGGATGGGTCCTTGCCGGCTGATTACGGGCTGCGTCAGGGTGCTGCAAGATTTGTGATCGGTACGGTGTTTGGGCATAATCTCGCCCGTCACCGGCGCGAGGGGCGGGACGACGGGCCCGCGCGGCGTTTTACCGAGGCGAGTCCGAAGATGGCAGAAACCGCGGAAAGGGCCCGGCTAGAAAAGCTGGAGTCGCTGGGCGATCCCATGCAATTCGCCGGCAGGATTCACGGCCTCATCACGTTCTCGCCGCTTTTCGAAACTTTCAATCTGACGGAAATCCGTTTGTTGAGCCAGTTCATGCAGGTCTACCGCGCGAGTCCTGGCGTCGAAATCATCCGCGAAGGTGACGCGGGCGATTTCATGGTTTTTCTCATCGAAGGTCGAATCGAAGTGTTCAAGCAGGACCGGTGGAACGCTCCGCGGCTGATTGCAGTGATCGCGCCGGGGCAGTCGTTCGGCGAGATGTCGATGATCGACGGCGAGCCGCGCTTTGCGAGCTGCATCGCCGCGGAGTCCTGCATGATCGCGGTGCTGTCGCGCGACAGCCTGGCGCGCATCATTCTGGAGCAGACAACGCTCGGGGCGAAAATCCTCATGGAACTGGTGCTTATGCTGTCGCAGCGGCTGCGTCAGACCAGCTCCAGGCTGCTTGCCTACATGGATCGCGAAAAGACTTGATC
>VBDE01000251.1 GCA_005883665.1 Betaproteobacteria bacterium | reverse complement strand
GAAGTCGATCGAGCTGGGCTTGATCATATGCGGCAGCCCCGCGACGGCGCGCCAGGCGCTCGCGTCCTACTGGCAGGATATGCGGTTCGGGAATCTTCTCGTGCTGTGCCAGTTCGGCACGCTGCCTGCCGATCTTACGCGGCGGAACATGGAGCTCTTCGCGAGAGAGGTGATGCCGGCCGTGAAGCAACTGACTTCGAAGGCCGTACCCGCTTAGGGACCACGGCGACCCAGTCGTCCTCAATATCGCTACCCCGGAGTGCTCCTCCGCGACTACGCAGAACATCAACAGCTGTAACACTCCCGGTGAATCATCTCATCTGGATCATCAGACCAAGGGTTGAAGAAGGGTTTCCACAAGGGAAGTGTCATGTCGATCGCTGCGTTCAAGGAGAAGTCGCAGATGCTGGCCGAACATTACGGCTGGCCGCTCACTAGCGCCAAAGGCTATGTCGATGGCGAAACATTCCGCAGGCGGCGCAGAGAACCGCCCGCACATGCTCTGGTCGGAATCGACGACTATTCGGAGGGCTTCCGGGCCGGGTACTTCCATCGGCCGCTTTCTTCAAGCGGACCCTCAGCACAGTAGAGAGGCTGTCTTCTTTCGCATAGCGGATTCGTCGGCGCCGCACAGTTGCTCACCAAGCCGGTCGAGCGCGACCTCCTGATCAAGGCGATCGACGGGGAGCTCAATTCGGACAAGCCGCGTTCTTCAGGCGGACATGCCTCCAGATGAATCCAGGCTGATGTTTTCCTGGTTGCGACGGGGCCGGTGCTGGCGTTGCTCTTGTCCTTCCCTGGGCTCCTGTCGCTCGCGCCGGTCCCGCGCCCGTCGCCGGTCTTTGAACCAATGGAGTGCCGCTTGTTCGTTGGGAAAGCTCCGGACGTTGACCCCGTTCCGTCGCGCAAGCAACTCGATGTATTGCTGGGAGAGTCTGAGCTCGTCTGAATCGCCCGTCAGCGCAATTCTGCATTTCGACTCGCCGAGCTCTTTGAAGTACTCTGGGAGTCCGTACTGCTCGACTTTGAATATCGGCCTCGAAGCATGAACCGATATAAGGATCTGCGATGACTTGCGCTTGCGCGCCTCAGCCGCGATGGTGCCAAAAGCGTCTCGCGTTTCCGCAGCCGTTTGCTGGTTGAACAGATCTACCTTCAGATAACCCGGCTCAACAATAATCGCGCATAGCATTTCAGCGCTCCGCAGTTTCGGCCCGTTTCGCCGTAGGGATAGCGTAGCCCTACCGCAATAAACCAACTTGCAACGAGATAGTCCGCGGGGACCATTGTGGGATCCGGCCCTTCGCCTTCATGTCGCTTTCCTTGGTGTCGATTTTTAGCTACTATTGTCGTTCTTTAGCTACAGTGAAGGGAGAGTGCCGGATGAATGAACAGTTGACTTGGAACGTCAGGCACGAAGCCACTGCATCGGCAAAAGCATGTTTCTACTGGAAAAAAGATGGACAAACCGTGCGGTCCGCTGAATTCACGCGGTCAGAGCTTGAAACCGAGTGCGAGCGGCTGAGCGAAGCCGGAAGAGATGTGACGCAGTTTGCGCTCGCACTAATCCAGCTCGCTCTTTCTCGGGGCTCCCAACAAGAATAGCGTTGAGTTCCGCATTTAAGAAAGCTTCGGAAGTGCACAAGAACTCTGATTGCGGACCACCTACGCAGCCTCCTTGCTCCTCGCCCCGAACTCATAGATAAGCAGCGCGACGCCGAGCACGGCCCCCAGGACGTTCAGCCAGGCATTGACGGTGGAGGCCTGGAACGGCATCAAGAGCAGAAGGCCCGCTGCAGCGAATGCGACCCGCATCGGCACGCCCATCACCCTCATGGCATAACCGGTGAAGGCGGCGCACACGAACCAGATGCCGGCGATCGACAGGGTCATCACAAGCACGATGTCGATGGCGCTGCCCCGCATGATCAGCGCCGGCGAAAAGACGAAGAGGAAGGGCACGATGTAGGAGGCCCAGCCGAAGCGCATCGCGGTCCAGCCCGCGGCCATGGGATCGGTCTTCGCGATCGTGGCGGCGACGAAAGCGGCGGTGGCGATGGGCGGCGTGATGAGCGACATGATCCCGAAGTACAGTATGAACAGATGCGCCGCCATGGCCGGCACGCCCACCTTGACGAGCGCGGGCGCGACCAGGATGGCGAGCATCACGTACACCGCGAGGGTCGGCAGGCCCAGGCCCAGCACGATGTTGGTGAACGCGCAGATGACGAGGAGAAGAAGCAGGTTCTCCGCGCCCAGGTTGACGAGGTAAGCGGTGAGCGCGAACGACAGCCCCCCGATCTGGAACAGGCCGAGCACATAGCCGCCGATGGCGCTGATGACGATGATCTCGCACACGCCGATGCCGGTCTCGATGATCGCGCTCCAGATGTCGGCGAGCTTCATGCGCGCGCCGCGATAGCCGATGAAGAGGCCGAGCACAATGATGATCGCCGAGGCGAGCGTGGCGGCCGGCTCGGGCTCCCAGTTCAGCCAGAACATGGCGCCGACGATCGCTGCGAATGGCGCGAGGAAGATCCAGCCGGTCGCGAGCACCTTGCGCATCGGCGGGATCTCGCTGCGCTCGACGCGTCCTATGCCGTAACGCGCGGTTTCGAGATCGCACTGGATGAAGAGCGCGGCGTAGTAGAGCAGCGATGGCAGTAGCGCCGCGAGCGCGACTTCGCGGTAGGGGACCTGTAGGAAGTCGGCCATGACGAAGGCGACCGCGCCCATCACCGGCGGCATCATCTGCGCGCCGTTCGCCGAGCAGGCCTCGATCGCCGCGGCGAGCCGCGCCGGAATGCCCGATTTCTTCATCAGCGGGATGGTGACCACGCCCACCGCCAGCGCGCTGGCCGCCGCGATGCCGGAGATGCTGCCGAAGAGGCTCGAAGCGACCACGGCGATCTTCGCCGCGCCGCCGCGAAAGCGTCCCATCAGCCCGAGCGCAAAGTCGTTGAAGAATCCTGATCCACCTGATCGCGCCAGCAATTGGCCCATCAGCACGAAGGCGATGACGATGGTCGAGGCGATCTCGAGCACCAGGCCGAGCAGGCCGTTGTTGTCGAAGCTGAGATAGATCGCGAGCGTCGTGGGCTCGACCTTGTGCGTGCGCAGCTCGCCGGGAATCAGATGGCCGACGAGCACCCAGACGACCAGTGCGAACGTGATCACGATGAGCGAGTAGCCAGAGGTGCGCCGCGTGCCTTCCATCGTGAGGAACGCGATGATGCCGGCGAGGACCAGGAGCTCTGCGCTCACCGTGCTGGCGAGCGCGGTGAGCCGGGGAAACGCTACGGCGACATAGGCGCCCACCG
>VBDE01000272.1 GCA_005883665.1 Betaproteobacteria bacterium | reverse complement strand
GGGCAGTTCATGCCGAAGAAGCACCAGAGCATTCTCGTCAACCTTTTCGACCTCGAAGCGATCACGATCGAGGACGTGATGACGCCCCGAGCGCAGATCGAGGCGATCGACCTGGAGGCGTCGAGCGAGAGCATCCTCGCGCAACTCACCACCGCGTACCACACGCGGCTCCCCGCCTACCGGGGCGAGCTCGGCAACCTCGCGGGCATCCTGCACCTGCGCAAGGTGATGCACCTGGTGCGCTCGGAGGAATTCGACCGGAGGGCGCTCACCGGGCTGCTGGCGGAACCCTATTTCGTTCCTGCAGGCACGCCGGTGTTCGCGCAGCTCCAGTACTTCCAGGAGAACCACCAGCGCATCGCGCTCGTGGTGGACGAGTATGGGGAGCTGCAGGGCCTAGTGACCCTCGAGGATATCATCGAGGAGATCATCGGCGAGTTCACCACCACCGCGCCTGTGAAATGGGAAAGCTATTTCTGGGACAAGGACGGCAGCGCCCTGGTAGAGGGCTCGAGCGTGCTGCGCGAGCTGAACCGCAAGCTCGGGCTCGCGCTGCCCCTCGACGGGCCGAAGACCCTGAACGGTCTCATCCTGGAACACCTGCAGGACATTCCCGCGGCAGGGGTCGCGCTCAAGATCGCCGACGTGCCGATGGAAATCGTCCAGACCCAGGACCGGGTGATCAGGACCGTGCGGCTTTTCCGCCCGCACTTGTCCGACCTCGCGCAAGCCGCCTGAAAAGCGCTGCGCGCTGAACGGCGCAGGAACTAATTCACGGTCTGCGAGACCATCAATTTACGTCTTGCTTCAATGCATTGCGGAGGATACCTGAGACTTTACAAAGAGCCTCTGCCCATGCATTATCGCGGGACTGTCCGCGAGGGCCCCGGCTTCGCCCAAGGAAGTCGCAGGCTCTGCATCGGCGAATGAAGCAGGAGAAACCGCTATGGCAACCGCAGCAGCAGTCGCCAAGGTCAAGGAAGTCACCTACCTTTGGGAAGGCAAGGACAAGTCCGGCAAGGTCATCAAAGGTCAAATGCGCGCCGGCGGCCAAGCGGTGGTCACCGTCACGCTGCGCCGCCAGGGCATCATCGTCTCCAAGGTCCACAAGCAGCGCCTCGGGAGGGGCGGCAAGGTCAGCGATAAGGACGTGAGCCTCTTTACCCGCCAGATGGCGACGATGATGAAAGCTGGCGTGCCGCTCCTTCAGTCTTTCGACATCGTCGGCAAAGGTCACGCCAACCCGGCGGTGGCGAGATTGCTGATGGGGATCAAGACCGACGTGGAGACCGGGTCCTCGCTCGCCTCGGCATTCCGGAAGTACCCGCTTCACTTCGACGCCCTGTACTGCAACCTGGTTGCGGCCGGCGAGCAGGCCGGGATTCTCGAAACTCTCCTGGAACGCCTGGCGACCTACAAAGAAAAAATCCTCGGCATCAAATCGAAGATCAAAGCGGCCCTGTTCTATCCGATCGCGATCATCGTGGTTGCCTTCATCATCACGGCGGTCATCATGATTTTCGTGATCCCGGCGTTCAAGGAGGTGTTCACGAGCTTCGGCGCCGATCTCCCCGCTCCCACCCTGTTCGTCATGGGGGTCTCGAATTTTTTCGTCAATTACTGGTACATCATCTTCCCAGCTGTCATCGGAGGCACATGGGTGCTCAAGGTGCCGGTTTTCGGCGACCTGATCAAGAAGTCCACCATCGCACGCTGGACCCGGACGCTGTCCATCATGTTCGCGGCGGGCGTGCCCCTGGTCGAGGCGCTCGACTCGGTGGGCGGCGCTTCGGGAAATTACGTCTATGCGGTGGCCACCAAGGAAATCCAGAGGAAGGTGAGCACCGGGACGAGCCTGACGGCCTCGATGCAGGAATCCAACGTCTTTCCCAACATGGTCGTGCAGATGGTGTCGATCGGGGAGGAATCCGGCGCGCTCGACGCCATGCTCGGCAAAGTCGCCGATTTCTTCGAGGCCGAGGTCGACGACGCGGTTGACGCGCTCACCAGTCTGATGGAACCGATGATCATGGTGGTGCTGGGCGTGCTGATCGGCGGCATGGTGATCGCGATGTACCTGCCGATCTTCAAGATCGGCCAAGCGGTCTAGCATTATTTCCATCACGCACCTCGTCGAAAGGGTTACGGCTCGGCCGTAACCCTTTTTATTTGATCCGATGAGCGACATTCTCAAAGCGGCCGCCCACCCGGTGGTGTTCCCGTGGCTGTGCCTCGTGCTCGGGCTCATGGTCGGCTCGTTTCTGAACGTGGTGATTCATCGCTTGCCGAAGATCATGGAACGCGGTTGGCAGGAGGAATGCGCGGAGCTGCGCGGCGAGGCGGTCGCACCGGCGGAGAGGTTCAACCTCTTCGTTCCGCGCTCGCGCTGCCCCGCCTGCGGCCACGCCATCACCGCGGCCGAAAACATCCCGCTTGTTTCGTGGGCGATGCTGCGCGGACGCTGCTCGGCGTGCAAGGCGCTCATCAGCCCGCGCTATCCGCTGGTCGAGCTGCTCGGAGGGACCGCCGCGGCCTGGTCGGCGGCGCGCTTCGGGGCCGGACCCGCTGCGTTCGCCGCGATGGTGTTCCTGTGGTGCATCGTCGCCGCGAGCTTCATCGATTTCGATACCCAGCTCCTGCCCGATTCGATCACGCTGCCGCTGCTGTGGCTGGGATTGCTCGTCAATGTAGGAGGCGTCTTCACCGACCTGCGTTCCGCGGTGATCGGCGCGGCTGCGGGATATCTCACCCTTTGGAGCGTGTACTGGCTGTTCAAGCTCGCAACGGGCAAGGAGGGAATGGGGTTCGGCGATTTCAAGCTGCTCGCCGCGATCGGCGCGTGGTGCGGGTGGCAGGTCCTGCCGCTCACGATCCTGCTGTCGTCCTTCATCGGAGCCGCCGTGGGAATCGCACTCATGGTCTTCGCCCGGCACGGCCGCAGCGTGCCGATTCCCTTCGGGCCGTACCTGGGCGCCGCCGGGATCGTCGCGCTCTTCTGGGGACCCCAGATCAGCCGCCAATACCTCAACCAGTTCATGTGAAGCCGTACACCGTCGGACTCACGGGCGGCATCGGCAGCGGCAAGAGCGTGGTCGCCGGGCTGTTCGCCAAACGCGAGGTCGCCGTGATCGATACCGACGAGATCGCACGCGAGCTCACGCGCCCGGGAGGCGAGGCGATCCAGGCGATACGCGCTGCGTTTGGCGCTGGCTTGATCGGCGCGGACGGCGCCCTCGATCGTGGCGGGATGCGCAAGCTCGTGTTCGGCGATGCGGCGGCCAGAAGAAAGCTCGAGGCGATCCTGCATCCGCTCATACGCAAGGAAAGCTCTCGCCGGAGCGCGCGCGCGGGGAGCCCCTACGCAATTCTCGTGATCCCGCTCTTGGTGGAGAGCGGCGTCGACCGGTCGCGCTACGCGCGGGTGCTCGTGGTCGATTGTCCCGAGGAGCAGCAGGTCGAGCGCGCAATGCGGCGAAGCGGCCTCTCGGAGATGGAAGTGCGCGCCATTCTCGCCGCGCAGGCCACGCGCGAGCAGCGGCTCGCCCAAGCCGACGACGTGATCGACAACAGCGGAACGCCTCAGGCGCTCGAGCGCCAGGTGTCGCATCTGAATGAGAAATATCTCACGCTGGCCGTTCGGTCCAAGACAACGTCATAGCGCACGCCCGTTGTCAATTCGCGGCGGATCGGGGAGAATTCGGCGAGGCTCCCCCGGGATTAATCGCCTACGCTTCCAGTCGCGGGTGTCACGGTGATCACCTACGAGTATCCGCTCAACGAACGGATCCGGACCCTGCTGCGTCTGGAAGACCTGTTCGAGCGCGCCAATCATTTTGTCGCCGAGGAAGATTCGCGCGCGCACCACGCCGCGCTGATAACGCTGTTTGAAATCCTGGAAGTCGCCGGTCGCGCAGAGCTCAAGTCGGACCTGCTGCAGGAGCTCGAGCGACAGAAACAGATCCTGCTCGGGTTTCGCAACAACCCTCAAATCGCGGAGGGCGTGCTCCAGCAGGTCATTTCCGATATCGAGCGCTCGAGCGCGGCGCTTTTCGCGATGACCGGCAAGATCGGCCAGTACCTTCGCGAGAACGATTGGCTGATGTCGATCAAGCAGCGCAGCGGGATCCCCGGCGGGGTTTGCGAATTCGACTTGCCCTCCTACCATTTCTGGCTGCACCGCGAAGGCGCCAGACGCGGAGCCGACCTCGCCACCTGGATTTCCCCGTTGCTGCCGATCCGGGACGCTTCGTCCATCGTGCTGAAACTGCTGCGCGAAGGCGGCAAGCCCGTGAAACACGTCGCTCACCGCGCCGCTTTCTCGCAAATGCTCGGCGGCAAGATGTCGCAGATGGTGCGCATCCGGCTGCCGCGCGAATCGCAGTTCATCCCCGAGATCAGCGCCAACCGTTACGCGCTGAACGTCCGCTTCAGCACTTTCGGCACCCGGGTGTGCGAGGCGGACGTCGAGTTCGAGCTGACTTTCTGCAATCTGTGAGACCGTGGTCAAGGCGCGCTTAGTGAGCTGCCCGCGCTGTGGTACACAGGTGGCGTGGTCCCCGGGCAATCCTTACCGGCCGTTTTGTTCGGAGCGTTGCAAACTCATCGATCTCGGCGACTGGGCGATGGAGAAATACCGGGTACCGGTCGAGGAAGACAAAGACCCGCCTGAGGCGAATCGGACGGAAGATTCCTAGGGAATTTCGCCCCAGCTGCCGCGCACCATGGCGATTCCGTGCGCACCGCAATGCAAAGCTTGCTCCAGATCGCGCGTCACGATCCCGCCGAGCGCGTAGACCGGCACCGCTGCGCCTGCGGCGATCTCCCGGAATCGCTCCCA
>VBDE01000086.1:4092-19380 GCA_005883665.1 Betaproteobacteria bacterium | reverse complement strand
TGTTTCGTTTCCGGCTGACCCTTCAGACGGCGCGTCGCCTCCCAGCCATCGAGCCCCGGAAGTCTCAGGTCCATCACGATTAGATCCGGCAGGAGCGTTTTCGCCCAATCGACGCCCTCCGTGCCATTCATTGCGACCTTGACGTCGAATCCGGCGAGGGCCAAGCGCTTGTGCAGGGAGAACAAGCTGTCCTCGCTGTCTTCAACGCAGAGAATTTTGCTCATCGCGGCCTTTCCTTTCTGGAAGGTGCTCCGCGCATCATAGATGTCCCAAACAAAGCGCGATAGCACGGTAGAGTATCTTTACGTTCTAAGGAAGACAAGAACGCACGATCCGGATCAGACGAAAGAGTCCCGGGGTTTCTCGCCACTTCCCCAACTGCCCCGCACCATGGCAATGCCGTGCGCGCCGCAGCTCATGCCTTGTTCGAGATCGGAAGGAACGATCCCGCCGAGCGCGTAGACCGGGACGGCGGCGCCTGCAGCAATCTCCCGGAATCGTTCCCAGCCGAGCGCGACTGCATTCGGGTGCGACGGCGTCGGGCGCACCGGCCCCAGCACGACGAAGTCGACTCCTAGCGCCTCCGCGCGTCGCAGCTCCTCGATCGAGTGGCACGAAGCACCACACCACGGAAAATCGGGGCGGGCGGAGGCACTGCGCAATTGCTCGGCGGTGAGATGCACGCCGTCGGCGCCGATTTCGCACGCGAGCGCGGCATCCGAGTTGACGAGGACTTTCGCACCGTGAGCACGGGCTAGGGCAGTCACGCGTCGCGCGAACTCCGCCGCGGCCCGAGGCGCGAGAGTTTTTTCCCGTATCTGGACGAGTTTGAGGCGGCCCCGCAGCCTCGCCTCGAGCCTCGAAAGAAATAGCTCGACACCGAGCACCCCGGCATGCGTGATGGCGTACTCGCAGGGCAGCATCAAGCCGCGAATCACCGGGCCGTTCGCGGGCAGGAGCGGCTCGAGCTCGATTGCATCCGGACGCTGCCAGGCGATGGCCTGGTGCTCGAGTGCGCGCGGCTCGCCGCGCCAGGCGTAGACCCGATAAAAATGCAGGCGCACTTTGGCGTGCGGATAGACGAAGACCCGGGTGATCCAGGGATAAGCGCGCTCGACCTCGACGCCGAGCTCCTCGCGGACCTCGCGCCTGAGCGCCTCGGGGACGGGTTCGCCCGGCTCGATTTTGCCTCCGGGAAATTCCCAGTAGCCCGAGTAGACCTTGGTTTCGGGACGCTGCGCGAGAAGCGCGGCGCCGTCGGAACGGATCAGCACCGCCACGGCGACGTCCACCGGGGCCGACATCGTGGACACCTGCTAGCGTCTTGCCTTTGCGTCGCAGGCGTTGCGCCCGGCGTAGTCACGCGCGAACTGCCACGCCACGCGGCCGCTGCGCGATCCGCGCTGCAGCGCCCACTGCAGCGCCTCCTGCCTGGCCCTGGGGATCTCCGCTTCGCTGCAGCCCAGCTCGCGGAGCCAATGTCCCGCGATGTCCAGGTAGGCGTCCTGGTCGAACGGGTAGAAGGAGACCCACAACCCGAAGCGCTCGGAAAGCGAGATTTTCTCCTCCACCGTTTCGCCGGGATGAATTTCCTCGCCGAGGTGCCTGGTCTCAAGATTTTCCTGCATGTACTCGGGCATGAGATGCCGTCGGTTGGATGTCGCATAGATGAGGAGATTCTCGGAAGTCGCGGCGATCGAGCCGTCGAGCACGACCTTGAGCGCCTTGTAACCCGCGGCCTCCGAGAGCTCGAATGACAAATCGTCGCAAAACAGAATGAACCGCTCGGGCCGGGCCGCTACCTGGTCGACGATATCGGGGAGATCGATGAGATCGTGCTTTTCCACTTCGATCAGGCGCAGACCCTCGCGGTGGAACTTATTGAGTACGGCCTTGACGAGCGAGGACTTTCCAGTGCCGCGCGCGCCTGTCAGGAGCGCGTTGTTGGCGGTTCGGCCTTCGACGAACTGGCGCGTGTTCTGCTCGATCAGCGCCTTTTGGTTGTCGACGCCGCGGAGGTCGGACAGGCGGATGCGGTGCAGATTCGCAACCGGCTGGATGAAGCCGCGGCGCGAGGTCTTGCGCCAACGGAAAGCGATGCTCGCCTGCCAGTCCACGAGGCGCGATGCGGGCGGGAGCAGCGTTTCCACGCGCTCGAGCAGCGTTTCGCCCCGCTTGATCAGCCGTTCGAGCTCAGACATGGCTCGTCCTAGGTCCTGTATTCGGCGTTGATAGTAACGTAATCGTGGGACAGATCGCAGGTCCACACCGTGGTGGCAGCAGGTCCGCGGTTGAGCACGACGCGAACAGTGATCTCGCTTTTTGCCATCACGCGCTTCCCGTCCTCCTCGAGGTAAGTCGGGGCGCGGCCCCCATCCTTCGATCGCGCACGCGGGCGTTGCCGATCGCGGCAAGGAGGCGCCCCAGATTCGGGTCGGAGGCGAAGAACGCGGTTTTCACCAGGGGCGAGTGCGCGATCGCATAAGCTACGCCCGCGCATTCCGCTTCGTCCCTGCCTTTTTCCACGCGCACGGCGATGAACTTGGTCGCGCCTTCGCCGTCGCGCACTATCGCCTGCGCGAGCCCCTGCGATACCTCGAGCACTGCTTCCCGCAACGCCGCGAATCCGGGATGGCCCGGGTTGTCGATCATCGACCCGCCGCCGGCGCCGGTTGCAATCAGGACAAAGGAATCGTTCGTGGAGGTATCGCCGTCTACGCTGATGCGGTTGAACGAGCGCGCCGCGGCGTCGGCGAGGAGCTGGCGCAGCGCACCTTGAGCAACCGAAGCGTCCGTCGCGACAAACGCGAGCAACGTCGCCATGTCGGGGCGGATCATGCCCGAGCCCTTCGCGATCCCGGTGACGGTCGCCATGCCCCCCGGGAGCTGCGTGCGCCGCGACCGGGCTTTCGGCACCGAATCGGTCGTCATGATCGCCTCGGCCGCCCGTGCCCAGTTGTCTTCGCGCAGGTCGGCGATGCACGCCGGAAGACCCGCGACGAGGCGCTCCACGGGCAGCGGCTCCATGATAACGCCCGTGGAAAACGGCAGAACCTGGCGGGAATCGCAGCCGGCAAGCCGAGCGACTGCCTCGCAGCTTGCCCTGGCGCCGGCAACGCCGGTTTTCCCGGTGCCTGCGTTGGCGTTGCCGGTGTTGACGAGCAGCGCCCGGGGAGACCCGCCGGAAACTAGGTGCTCCTTGGCCACCTGCACCGGGGCGGCGCAGAAAGGGTTCTGCGTGAAAACGCCTGAGACGCGCGCGCCCTCCGCAAGCGTCATGAGAAGCAGGTCCTTGCGCCCGGCCTTCCGTATTCCGGCCTCGGCGACGCCGAGACTGACGCCTCTTACAGGCAACAGATCTTCCGGCCGCGGAGGGCTTAAATTGACAGCCATATTCGTCCAGCCACTCCTTGTAGCGGCCCGCCCGCCGGACCGCCCCCGGCTCAAGCCAATTTGCCGTGACAGTGCTTGTATTTTTTTCCCGATCCGCACGGACAAGGATCGTTGCGGCCGATCTTGCCCATCTGTCTGACGAAAGGCGCTGGCTTCGACGCAGGAGCGGCATCGGCTCCCGCTCCAGCGAGCGCTTCCTCATACCCGGCGTGCTGGTATTGCACGTTCTCGATCGCAGGTGCCTGGACCTTTTCCACCTGCTCGACTTGCTCCGGATTTCGGAGCTCGACTGTCATCAGCGTGCGCGTCACTTCCAGTTTGACCGATTCCACGAGGTTGCCGAAGAGTTCGAACGCTTCGCGCTTGTATTCCTGCTTCGGGTTCTTCTGCGCGTAGCCGCGGAGATGAATCCCCTGGCGCAGGTGGTCGAGCGCCGCGAGGTGTTCCAGCCAGTGATTATCGAGCGTCGAGAGCAGTATGAGCCGCTCGAACTGATGCACGGCCTCCGGCGGATTGGCCGCCATCTTGCGTGCGTAGGCGGCGTGGGCTTCGTCGATCGCGCGCTTGAGCAGCGCGTCGTCATCCAGGCCCGGGTCGCTCTCGAGCCACTTCGACAGCGGCAGATCGAGCCGGAGCTCGGCAGCGTACACTTTTTCCAGGCCGGGAATGTCCCATTGCTCCTCCATGCTCTCTTCGGGGACATGGGCGCGGAAGAAATCGGTCACCACGCCCTCGCGCAGCGCCGCGATCTGGTCCGAGACGTCCTGCGATTCGAGGATGGAATTCCTCAACTGATAGATTTCGCGACGTTGGTCGTTGGCGACGTTGTCGTATTCCAGCAGTTGCTTGCGGATGTCGAAATTGTGCGCCTCGACCTTGCGCTGCGCGCTCTCGATCGATCGGGTAACGAGGCCATGCTCGATCGGCTCGCCCTCCGGCATGCCCAGGCGCTGCATGATCGCGTTGACCCGTTCTCCGGCGAAGATCCGCAGCAACGGATCCTCGAGCGACAGGTAAAAGCGCGAGGAGCCCGGATCGCCCTGTCGGCCCGAGCGGCCGCGCAGCTGGTTGTCGATGCGCCGGGCCTCGTGTCTCTCGGTCCCGATGATGTGCAGGCCGCCCGCGGCGATGACCCGGTTGTGCAGATCCTGCCACTCGCGACGCAGCTCGCCGATGCGGCGCTCCTTCTCCGCAGCGTCGAGGTCATCCTTGTCCCGCACGAGGTCGATTTGCTTCTCGACGTTGCCGCCCAGCACGATATCCGTGCCCCGGCCTGCCATGTTGGTCGCGATGGTGACCACATTGGGGCGCCCGGCCTGGGCGACGATCTCGGCCTCGCGCGCGTGTTGCTTCGCGTTCAGGACCTGGTGAGGCAACTTGTCTTTCTCCAGCATTCCCGAGATGAGCTCGGAATTCTCGATCGAAGTCGTGCCGACCAGGACCGGCTGGCCGCGCTCGTGGCAGTCCTTGATGTCACCGATGATTGCCTTGTACTTTTCCGCGGCGGTGCGAAAGACCTGGTCGTTGCGGTCGGCGCGGATCATCGGCATATGCGTCGGAACGACGACGACCTCCAGCCCGTAGATCTCCTGGAATTCGTAGGCCTCGGTGTCGGCCGTTCCGGTCATCCCCGCGAGCTTGCGGTACATGCGGAAGTAATTCTGGAACGTGATCGACGCAAGCGTTTGGTTCTCGCTTTGGATCGAAACATTCTCCTTGGCTTCGATAGCCTGGTGCAGGCCGTCGGACCAGCGGCGGCCGGGCATCAGGCGGCCAGTGAACTCGTCGACGATGATCACCTCGCCGTCCTGGACTACGTAGTGCCGGTCTCGGAAGAAAAGGTTGTGCGCCCTGAGCGCCGCGTTGAGGTGATGCATCAAGTTCACGTACGCCGGCTCGTAGAGGCTGCGCCCTTCGGGAAGCAGCCCCGCACGGCCGAGGAGTTTCTCGGCGTGCTCGTGCCCGTCTTCGGAGAGCAGCACCGTGTGGTTTTTCTCGTCGACGTAGAAGTCGCCCGGCGCGCCTTCCTTTTCCTGGCGCTTGAGCATCGGCGCCACCTTGTCCATGCGCTGATAAATCTCAGTGCGGTCCTCGGCCCGCCCGGAAATAATGAGCGGCGTGCGCGCCTCGTCGATCAGGATCGAGTCGACTTCGTCCACGATCGCGTAGTTCAGCTTGCGCTGGAAGCGGTCGCCCACCTGCATCGCCATGTTGTCGCGCAGGTAGTCGAAGCCGAATTCGTTGTTGGTGCCATAGGTGATGTCGGCGGCGTAGGCCGATTGTTTTTCGGCGTGCGGCATTTGGGTCAGGATCACGCCCACCGACAGCCCGAGGAATTTGTAGACCTTCCCCATCCACTCCGCGTCCCGGCTCGCGAGGTAGTCGTTGACCGTGACGATGTGCACGCCGCGGCCGGAGAGAGCGTTGAGGTACGCGGGCAAGGTCGCGACTAGCGTCTTGCCTTCGCCGGTGCGCATCTCCGAGATCTTGCCGTCGTGCAGGACCATGCCGCCGATCAGCTGCACGTCGAAATGGCGCATGTTGAGCACGCGCTTCGCCGCCTCGCGAACCACGGCGAAAGACTCCGGGAGGAGCTCGAGGAGCGCCGCTTTTTCCGCCGCGTCGCGTTCCTCTTCGGGAACGCCCCGGACCCGCTTTGCGAAACTCTCTCTCAACTCGAGCGTTTTGGCTCCCAGGCCGTGATCCGGGAGGGCCGCCATCGAAGGCTCGAGATCGTTGATCGAACGCACCGACCTGCCGTAGTGCTTGAGCAGCCGATCATTGCGGCTGCCGAACACCGCCTTCAGTACGCGGGAAATCATCGAGGAATGACTGCCGTGGAGCGCAAAGGTTCGAAGTTTATCACGCCGGAGTGGCTGCTCCCGCGATTCGGGCGAAACGGGAGCGCGAGGGAACCCGCGCGATGGGGACTTCTGGTACTTGGACGCGCCGGAAATGCCGGCTAGCGCGCCGTGGCCTGAAGGAATCGGATCGGGTTCTGCGCCACGGTGCGGTAGCGGACTTCGAAGTGCAGGTGCGGGCCGGTGGCGCGACCGGTGGATCCGGATTCGGCGATCTTGCTTCCGCGCTGAACCACCTCACCTTCCCTGACCAGAACTCTCGAGCAATGAGCGTAGCGGGTCGTGAAATCGTTGCCGTGGTCGATCTCCAAGAGGAAACCGTATTGGGGATGCGGTCCCGAGTAGATCACCACGCCACCCGCGGCCGCGAAAACGGGGGTCCCGATATCCACGGGGAAATCCACTCCCTCGTGCATGGCGAGCATGCCGTTGAACGGATCGATGCGCCAGCCGTAGCTGGATGCGCTGTAGGCCGCGTCCACTGGAGGAATCGTCGGCATGAGCTTCTTCTTCACCTTGGCGTCGAACAGCTGCGACTCGAGGATCCCGAGGGAGTCGCTCCGGTTTTCCATCTGTCTGGAAAGCTGGTCGAGCTGCCGGTTGAACTCCGCCATCGAGAGATCTTTGGGAGGGATGCTCGACACGGCACCGCCTCGGCCCGGCGCCTCGGTGAAGCGGAATTCCCCGGGCTTGAGTCCTGCAAGAGTCGACAGACGCTCGCCCAACGCGTCGAGACGCATCAGTTGGGCCTGCATCTGGCCGAGCTTGACCGCCATGGCGTTCAGGTTTTCCCTCAGGAAATCTTCCGTCTTGCGTTTTTGCGCTTCCTGCGCCGACGAAACCAGCGAATCGAGCAGCGGAAGCTTGACCTCGGTGGCATGGCGCACTGTGATCCAGAAGAGCCCGAGCGTGAGGCTGACTACGAGCAGCGCCATGAACACGGTGCCGGCGAGCAAGTGCCGGTGAGTCAGGGTCCAGGACCTCGACTTGGCCAGCCTGCTCGAAACAAGAATAATATGCACGCTGCCCCTATGAAGAACCCTTGCGCCTTTTTGAATCAGGCCGACGGCATCGCTCCGCTCATGCCGCAGGCGCGGCGCTTGATCGAGCTACGCGAGATTCTCGCCGCAGTGCTGCCGGAATCCCTCGCACGATGCTGCTCGATCGCAAACTTCAAGCAGGGAAAAGTCGTTATTTTTGCTGCCAACGGCGCGATCGCCGCCAAACTGAAACTTGTGCTCCCGACATTATTGGAGCAGCTTTCGAAGCGAGCGATGGAGGTTACCGGATTGGAGGTGTGCGTGCAACCCCTGGCTTCCGACCTTCAAGTTGTTGAAAAGTCGGCGAAAATGAGTGTCGAGGCCGCGGACGGGTTAGCCCAGCTCTGTGAGCAACTCCCTGAATCAGAATTGAAAATTACTCTCGCGAAGATCGCGGCGCGACACCGCAAGTAAGTACCTGCCTAGACGAGCACAATTGCACGTTCGAGCAGGAGAAGGCCGAACACTAGCAGGGCGAAGATCACGGCGTACTTGAATACCTGAAACGCGTAGCGCAGGTACTTCCTGTCGCGGGTCAGCAGATACAGGATTATTCCAGCCGCGGTAGCGAGCACCGCGAGAATTGCAGCGACGCGCAGAGCGAGCATTAGGCTCGCGACACTCCGCTCACCCGACAGGCAGGGCAAACAACCGAGACAGGGCAGCGGGCGCGTCCTCCTCGCGCTCGAAGGTCACGCATTCCCAAGCATCCTTGGAGGCAAGCGTCGCGCGCACCAAACGGTTGTTCAGGGCATGGCCGGATTTATGGGCCGAAAAAAACCCGATCAACGGGTGCCCCATCAGGTATAGATCACCGATCGCGTCGAGCAACTTGTGCTTGACGAACTCGTCGCTATAGCGCAGTCCCTCGACGTTCAGCACGCGGTATTCGTCCACCACGACGGCGTTTTCGAGGCTCCCGCCCAGAGCGAGGCCCGAATCGCGCATGGCCTCCACGTCTTGGATGAAACCGAAGGTGCGCGCTCGGGCGACTTCCTTGACGTAGGAGGTATCGGCAAAGTCGACGTGGGCCGCCTGCGCCGAGCGCTCGAAAGCGGGGTGGTCGAACTCGATCGAAAACGAAAGTTTGAAACCTTCGAACGGTTCGAAGCGCGCCCACTTGTCGCCGTCGGTCACTTCGACCGTACTCTTGATTCGGAAAAAACGCTTGGGCGCGGGCTGCTGCTCGATGCCGGCCGATTGAATGAGAAACACGAAAGGCGCGGCGCTCCCGTCCATGATCGGCACTTCCGACCCCGTGAGATCGACGTAGGCGTTGTCGATTCCGAGCCCCGCGAATGCCGACATCAGATGCTCGACCGTCGCCACTTTAGCCCCGTTTGCTTCCAGTGCGCTGCAAAGCCGCGCGTCGGTGACCTTGAAGGCGTCGGCTACGATGTCGATCGGCACGGGCAAATCGATACGCCGAAACACGATGCCCACGTCCGGCGAAGCCGGTCGCAGTGTCACGGCTACTTTCTCGCCGGTATGCAGGCCGACGCCAGTGGCGCGAATTACGGATTTGAGGGTGCGCTGCTTGAACATTTGCGTCGCTGCAGCGATTGCCGTAGCCGATTGAAAGTATGGAATTTTAGCATAGCGCGCGGGCTCACCGCCCCGGAATTCCGGCATGCCCGCCGCGTTTGCCCCTCAATGCGGCCGCTTGCGCACGTATGCGGGGACGAAAGCGACGGTGCGGATCAGCACCGGCGCCGTCCGAATGGGCAGTCGCACGCTTGTTCTGACGATCAGGGGCTTGCGCAGATAGCGAGGCATGCCTGGTCTCTTGGCTGTGCTCATGTGATTTCTCCCTAGTCGGCTTGCTTGCGCAGGAATGCAGGGATGTCGTACTTGTCGACCCCGCTGTTCTGCAGCGCTTCTATCGTCGAGGCGCGGTTCTTGCGGATCACCGCGGGCATCTCATCGAGCACCCGGTAATCCACTCCCGCGACCGGCCGGTTGTCAGTGCCGGTCTTTTGCACCAGCTTCGGCTTGGACTGACGCGCGACTTGCGGTTGGCCGAGACCCGTCGCAATCACGGTGACGCGCAGCTCCTCGCCCATGGGATCGTCGTAGACGGCGCCGAAGATGATGGTCGCGTCGTCCGCGGCGAAGCCGCGGATGGTGTTCATCACCTCCTTGGTCTCGCGCAGCCTCAGGCTCGATTTGTTGGCCGTGATGTTGACCACCACACCCCGCGCGCCGGACAGATTGACGCCTTCGAGCAAGGGGCAGGCCACCGCCTGTTCAGCTGCGATGCGCGCGCGATCGACGCCGGAAGCGGCCGCAGAACCCATCATCGCCATTCCTTGTTCGGCCATCACGGTGCGAACGTCTTGGAAGTCGACGTTGATGAGGCCCGGCACGTTGATGATCTCGGAGATTCCGGCGACCGCGTTCTTGAGCACGCTATCGGCCGCGGAAAACGCTTCCTCCATCGACACGTCGTCGCCAAGCACTTCCTCGAGTTTCTCGTTGAGAATCACGATGACGGAATCGACGTGCTGGGACAACTCCTCGATGCCGATCTCGGCGGCCTGCATCCGGCGCACGCCCTCGAACGAGAAGGGCTTGGTGACGACCGCGACGCTGAGGATGCCCATCTCCTTGGCGACCTCCGCAACCACGGGTGCGGCGCCGGTGCCGGTGCCGCCGCCCATTCCAGCGGTGATGAAGGCCATGTGCGAGCCGCGCAGGGCATCGGCTATTTGCTCGCGAGCCTCAAGCGCCGCGGCGCGCCCGGCTTCGGGCTTGGCCCCTGCGCCGAGGCCTGTCGACCCGAGTTGGATCTGGCTCTTCGCCTGGGTGCGCGACAGCGCCTGTCCGTCGGTATTGGCGGTGATGAACTCGACGCCGGCCACGCCGTTTCGGATCATGTGATCGACGGCATTGCCGCCCGCGCCGCCGACACCGATCACCTTGATCACGGTGCCGCTCGCTGTGTTTTCGACGACTTCAAACATGCTGACCTCCTTCCGGGGTAAAGAAAAAAAACGCTTGCCAGCCGTGCACTTCTAAAAATTCCGTTGAAACCATTGGCGCATCCTCTTTGCGATTTGCTTCAGAGATCCCCCTTGTCGCGCGATGAGCCCGCGCTGCGTCTGCACCACGCCCTCGAGCAACAGGCCGACGCCCGTGGCGTAGCGCGGGCTACGGACCACATCCGACAGCGAGCCGGTGTAGCGGGGAATGCCCAGCCGCACCGGCATGTGAAATATCTCCTCCCCCAACTCCACCATCCCTTGCATCACTGCGGAGCCCCCCGTGAGCACGACCCCCGAGGAAAGGAGTTCTTCGTACCCGGAGTCGCGCAGCACCTGCTGAATGAGGGAGTAAAGTTCCTCGACGCGGGGCTCGATGACCTCTGCGAGCGTCTGGCGCGAAAGCATTCGCGGCGGGCGGTCGCCCACGCCGGCGACCTCGACCATCTGGCCGGCCTCGGCAAGCTGCCTGAGCGCGCAGCCGTGGCGAACCTTGAGTTCCTCGGCCTCCGCGGTGGGCGTGCGCAGCGCCATCGCGATATCGTTGGTGATCTGGTCTCCGGCGATCGGGACCACGGCCGTGTGGCGGATCGCACCTTCGCGGAACACGGCGATGTCGCTCGTGCCGCCGCCGATATCGACGAGGCACACGCCGAGTTCCTTTTCGTCCTCGGTCAGCACGGCAAGCGAAGACGCCAGCGGCTGCAAAATCAGATCGTTCACTTCCAGTCCACAGCGGCGTACGCACTTGACGATGTTCTGCGCAGCCGAGACGGCTCCGGTGACGATGTGCACTTTGACCTCGAGCCGCACACCGCTCATGCCGAGCGGCTCGCGCACCCCGTCCTGTCCGTCGATGATGAATTCCTGGGTGAGGATGTGCAGCACCTGCTGGTCGGTCGGAATGGGCATGGCGCGCGCGGTCTCGATCGCGCGCTCGACGTCGATCGGGGTCACCTCCTTGTCCTTGATCGCTACCATCCCCGTGGAGTTGAAGCTCTTGATGTGACTCCCGGCGATGCCGGTGAAAACGCGCTCGATCTTGCAGTCGGCCATCAATTCCGCTTCCTCGAGGGTGCGCTGGATGGCGTTCACGGTCGCCTCGATGTTTACGACCACGCCCTTTTTCAGACCCTTGGATTCGTGACCGCCAGTCCCGATAATGTCCATGCGTCCGTCGGAGAAAAGCTCCGCCACCATCGCCGCCACCTTGGAGGTGCCGATGTCCAGAGCAACGATGAGGTTCTTGTTTTCCCTCGCCATGTCAGATTCGCTTGCGCGCGCGGGGCTCGGGCCCGTCGATCTCGGGAACGCGCAGCGCAAAGCCGTTGGGGTAGCGCAGGTCGACATAGTCGAGACGGTGCCGGGATTCGCCGAGGGTCTGCGGGTATACGGAGACGAGCCTGGCAAGACGGCCCTCGACGCGGTCCTTGTCCGAGTCGTGCCCGAGCTGCACGGTGAGTCCGTTGGAGAGCTTGACTTGCCATGACAGTCGGGAGCTCAGTAGGACCTGCTGGGGTTCGAGAGCGAGCGGAGCTAGCAAACCCCGAAAGGCAAGGTAGCGTTGCGTGACTTCGCCTTCGCTACCGGCGGGCCCGGAGAAGACCGGCAGCGTGGCGTCACTTTGCCCGTGGAAAAGCTCTCCATGAGTATTCACGAGCTGCGGCCCTCGTCTTTGGCCCCAGCGCGCGAGCGCTGCGTGCTCTTCGACGCGCACTTCCAGGCGATCGGGCCAGCGGCGCCGCAGTTCAGCTCGGCGCACCCAGGGAATCCCCTCGAACAGCGCGCGCACCGCCTCCAGGTCGACGGTAAAAAAAGTGCCCTTGACGCGGCCCTGGAGCGCGCGGACGATCTCGTCGCGCGCGACACGCTGGAGCTCGCCCCCCACGACGATGGTCTTGAGCGAAAACACGGGGGATTCGAACAGGACACGCGCGCCGGCGTAGACGATGAGCGCGAGCGCAAGCGCGTAGAGCGCGTTTGCGACGGCGTTGGCGAGGCGCGGGTTATCCCACACGAGCGTCCCCCTCGTCCTTGAGCTGAGCCAATTCAAGAATCCGCAAGCACAGATCTTCGAACGACAACCCGGTGTGGCGCGCAGCCATGGGCACGAGCGAGTGGTCGGTCATCCCCGGAGAGGTGTTGACCTCGAGGAAATAGGGCTTCCCCGTGCTGTCGAGCATGAGGTCCACACGGCCCCATCCGCTGCAGCCCAAGATTCTGAAAGCCCGCAGCGCCTCGTCCTGGATGATGCGCTCGGCGTCGGGGGGCAATCCGCAGGGAATGATGTAGCGGGTGTCGACGGCGCTGTACTTCGCCGCGTAGTCGTAGAACTCGCGCGGCGTTTCGAGCTTGATCAGCGGAAGGGCCATGTCTCCCAGGACCCCGACGGTCAGCTCGACGCCGTCCACGAACGCTTCAGCGATCACGACGCGGTCGTAGTTGGCGGCAAGCGCGTACGCTTCCCGGAGGTCGCGGGCGCTCTTCACCTTCGTCATGCCGATCGACGAGCCTTCGTTGGCGGGCTTGACCATCAGAGGCAGCCCCAGCCGCGTCGTCACGCCGTTGAGATCGCTTTCGCGAGTGACAAGCTCGTAGTGCGGCGTCGGAATCCCGCACCCCTGCCACACGAGCTTGGTGCGCCACTTGTCCATTGCGAGCGCGCTCCCGAGCACGCCCGAGCCGGTATAGGAAATGCCAATCAGCTCGAGCGCGCCCTGGAGTGTGCCGTCCTCGCCATAGCGGCCGTGCAGCGCGATGAAGACGCGGTCGAACCGCTCCTTGATAAGCGCGTCGAGGCCCCGCTCCTTCGGATCGAATGCATGCGCATTGACGCCTTTTTTCTTCAAAGCAGCCAATACCATCGAGCCGCTTTTGAGCGAAACGGCCCGCTCCGCGGAACGCCCTCCCATCAGCACAGCGACCTTTCCAAAGTCGCTCGCCTTCACACGGCCTCCCCGATGATTCGCACTTCGGGGACCAGCTCGAGGCCGAAGCGTTCGTTCACGGCGTCGCGCGCGTGCTCGATCAGCGCCTCGATGTCCGACGCGCGTGCCTTTCCCTTCGGGTTAACGATGAAATTCGCGTGTTTCTCTGAGATTCGAGCGCCGCCGATCTCATAGCCCTTGAGCCCGCAGGCCTCGATCAGGCGCGCGGCGTACTTGCCGGGCGGGTTGCGGAATACCGACCCGGCATTCGGAAGCTCGAGAGGCTGCTCCGCGATGCGCTTCGCGAGCAGCTCCTTGATGCGCGCTCGGGCGCGTTTCGAGTCACCCGGGTGGAAACGGAACCAAGCTGCGAGAAACCATTCGTCCTCGCCTAGTTTCGATCCGCGCAGTGTGACGCGGCGATAGCCAGCCTCGAAATCCCCCGCGGCACGGCCGCTCACTGTCCCGGCGCGCGATATCGTCAGCACTTCCGCAACGACGTCCCAGGTTTCCGACCCGTAGCAGCCGGCGTTCATCGCGAGCGCCCCGCCGACCGTGCCGGGCACTCCGGAGAGGAACTCCGCGCCCTCGAAGCCGCGCGTCGCCGAGAGCCGCGCCACCTTGGGACAGGCGACGCTCGCTTCGGCGTAAATCAAGTCGCTCTCGACGCACATCGCGCCGTGCGGGCTGTGCATCAAGACGACCGTCCCGTGAAATCCGCCGTCACGCACGAGCAGATTGCTTCCAAGTCCCACGAAGTAGATCGGTTCGCCCTTGGGAAGGGTCGTGAGGAATGCGGCAAGGTCGGCGCGGTCGGCCGGAACGTAGGCCCGTCCGGCGACACCACCTGCGCGCCAGCTGACGTGCTTCGCCATCGGTTCGTTCAGCCGCAAGGAACCGCGCAGCGCGACGCCCGATCGGTCGATCGGCTCGGTCATCTTCATCTTCCGGTCCTGGCGAGCGCCGCAGGCACGCCGCCGATCGAACCCGCACCCATGGTTAGGACGACGTCACCCGGGCGCACGATCTTGCGGATGGCATCGGGCATGTCGGCGATTTTCTCGACGAATACGGGCTCGGTCTTGCCCGCAACGCGGATCGCGCGGGCGAGCGAGCGCCCGTCGGCGGCAACGATCGGAGTCTCGCCCGCCGGATAGACTTCCGCGAGCAGGAGCGCGTCCACGCTAGACAGAGCCTTCACGAAGTCCTCGAACAGATCGCGTGTGCGCGTATAACGGTGAGGTTGAAAGGCAAGCACGATGCGCCGGCCCGGAAAAGCGCCGCGCGCCGCGTCGAGCGTCGCCTGCATCTCGACCGGGTGATGCCCGTAGTCGTCCACCAAGGTGAAACTGCCTACCGATTTGCCGTTCGGCGGTAGCGGAATCTCGCCGTAGCGCTGGAAACGCCTGCCGACGCCGCGGAATTCGGCGAGCGCCTTTCGGATTACTGCATCGGGAACACCCAGCTCGGTCGCCACGGCGATCGCGGCGAGCGCGTTCTGCACGTTGTGCCGTCCCGGAAGGTTGAGCGTAATTTCCAGGGGCGCGGCGCCTTCCCGCAACGCTCTGAAGCGCATGCGGTCTCCGGGAACGATCTCGGTCGCCCGAACCATTGCGTCCTCGCGCATTCCATAGGTCACGATCGGTTTCGAAACGGAGGCCAGGATTTCGCGCACGTTGGCGTCGTCGGTACAGACGATGGCGCTGCCGTAGAAAGGGAGGTTCTGGAGGAAGCCGACGAACGCCTGTTTCAGCCGCGCAAAATCGTGCTGATAGGTCTCCATGTGGTCGGCGTCGATGTTGGTCACCACCGCGGCCACGGGCTGCAGGTGAAGAAAGGAGGCGTCGGATTCGTCGGCCTCGACGACGATGAATTCGCCCGCCCCGAGGCGGGCGTTGGAGGCGGCGCTCACCAGCCTTCCGCCGATCACGAAAGTGGGGTCGAGCCCGCCTTCGGCGAGCACGCTGGCGATGAGGCTCGTGGTGGTGGTCTTGCCGTGGGTGCCGGCAACTGCGATCCCCTGCTTCAGGCGCATGAGCTCGGCGAGCATCAGCGCCCGCGGCACGACCGGAATGCGTCTTGACTG